>JAUXCW010000133.1 GCA_030618705.1 Gammaproteobacteria bacterium
CGCTATCCGACCAGGCGCTGCCACGCTTGATGTACAGTGGCTGGCTGTTGGGTTGGTCCTTCAACTGCACGTCGAGCCATTGAACCAACGCCTCGGGCCCGGCGTGGGCAGCGGCACGGTTGGGCAGCACCGACCAGCCCATCCAGGCGACGAAGAGAAAAACGATTGCTTGCCGAGTCATTCTGGCCGCCGTCAGCGAGTGATCCGGAACCAGTCCCCTACGGTCCCCGCTTGGTTGATAAAGCGGGCGGTCAGGGTGGTGGCGTTGACGTCGACCACTACTGAGCCCAGTGACTCCAGGCTGGCGGCGTTGGCAGGGTGGACACCCTTCATGTGGGAGAGATAGCCGGAACTGCCTGCCACCGTATACACCACTTTATCGTCCACGCCGCTGCCCGGGCTGATTTGTTGGTAGATCTGGCCGTCCTGGCCATTCAATGACTGACCCAGGCCGTCCACCTCACTCATGGTGGCGGCGTCAAAAGTGGTGGAGAGACCATAGTGGCCGTTAAGGTACCAGGAGCGCTCGTAGGAGTGGCTGTGGCCGGCGTAGGCGATATCGACCCCGTGTTGCTCGAACAGGGGAATAAACTGCTCCCGTATATCGAAGATCGGCTGGTCAATGCCGCCGAGATCGTCTCGCGGGTCATCGGAGTCGTGGCTGCCCTTGGTATACGGCGGGTGGTGGTAGATGACGATGGTCCAATCTGCCGTATTGGCGGACAAATCCTGTACCAGCCAGCTCTTCATGGCTTCCCGGTTGGTGTCGTCGCGTATGGCAACCTGGGAGTCCAGGCAGACGATATGGATATTGCCGTGGTCAAAGCTGTAATACTGTTCGGTACCACTGGCAACCCCGCCGGCCTCGCCCTGGGTGGGCAGGGTAAAGATATCGAGATAGGGCATGTACGTCGCGGTCTCGTCCGGGTCGTTGGTGGTATACGAGTTGATGTCGGCGGAGGTGCTTATGCCGAAACTACCCATTTCATGGTTGCCGATGGTAGGCCATAGCGCGACCTTGTTGAGCAGGTCCGGGTAGACATCGAACACGGCCTCTTGGTACTGCTTGTCAGTGCCCTCCAGGTAGGCGTTGTCACCCAACATCAGGAACAGGTCGAGATTCTCATTACCGTTGGCTGCGTTATAGGCGAGAAAGCCATCCCGAACATTGGGTGCTTCCGGGGGAAGCCCGCTACCCACCGTGCCCGAATCGCCGATGATCCAGATATGGGTATTGCCGTCGGCGGGAAGCTCTCCGGTCACCGGGGCGGTGCTGAAGTACTGTCCGGTCGGCGCTGCCGGTGCGCCGCCCACGGAATAAAAATACTGCGTATCGGGGCTCAGCCCCGTCAATACCGCCTCTTTATGCCCGGTCTCCGTGGTCGCGGCCACGACCTGCTGGCCGAGGGCGGCTTGTGCTGTGCCAAAGCAGAGGGTATCGGCGGGTCCGCGCCATTTGACGATGGCGCGGGTGCTGGAGACCTGTTGCAGAAACAGTCGCTCGGTGGTGGCCTCGGAGCCGGTACAGGAACTCGCGCCGGCATCGGCTGGAGTGCTCTCGATCTTGCCGCCGCAGGCGGTGAACAGTGCGGCCAATGTGACCAGCGCGAGGTGTCGATAGCGGGTTTGAGGATGGTTCATTGCGATCTCCCGGAGAGCCCAATCGGGTTATTGGTCTCGATTTACTGTCGGCGGTGCTGCCAGAAATATCAGATCGCTATTATTATCCTTTGTTGGCGCGAAGTGCAATATAGTGGCGAGAGCGGCAGATTTGTCCCTGTTGACTATTATTATCATCTAAAAGGAGGCTTGTCGGGGTGCTTATGCCCTTTCAGTGGTGATGCCTTCTGTTTTAAAATTGGGGACATGATGAAATCGATTCTCTGCGTCACATTGATGTTGCTCACGTCCGCGGCCTGGGCCTGGCCCAAAGCCGACTTCGTGATCGTCAATAAATCCGAGCGCAAGCTCTATCTGCTGCAAAAAGGTATGCCGTTCAAGGAGTACCGGGTGTCCCTTGGCCCAAAACCCAAGGGGCACAAGCTGAAGGAGGGTGATGAGCGAACCCCGGAAGGCCGGTATGTGCTTGATTTTAAAAACGAAAATAGTGATTTTTACAAATCGATACACATTTCCTACCCTAATAAATTCGATATGGAGCAAGCCAGGGGGGCTGGCGTAAGCCCCGGCGGTTCGATTATGATCCACGGCTTGCCGGGGGAGATGCAATTTCCCGCATCGGTAGTGCAAAACTTTAACTGGACGGATGGCTGTATCGCCGTTACCAACGAAGAAATGGAGGAAATCTGGAATGCGGTGGAAATCGGCACCCCCATTGAGATCCTGCCTTGAAATGGCGTTTCACGGGATTTTTCGCCCGATGACGGCTCAGAGCCTGAAATACCTGCTCGGTCTGGTCGGTGTGTTGCTGGCGAGCACGGGCTACTCCCTGGAGCGCAGCAATATTTTTGAGTTGCCGCCTGCCGGTGGAGACGTCGTCGGGCAGCTGCAAACCGTCACCGCGAGCAGCGATGATACCCTCCTCGATATCGGCAGGGACCACAAATACGGCTATGACGCCGTGCGGGCTGCTAATCCGCAAATCGATGCCTGGGCCCCGAGCGACGGCGCAGAAGTGACCTTGCCGGGTCAACATGTGCTGCCCTCGGCGCCGCGCAAGGGTATTGTTATCAATGTCTCCGAAAAGCGGCTCTACTATTACCCGCCGGTGTCGAAGGGAAAGCGGCAGCAGGTGGAAGTTTATGCCATCAGTGTGGGGCGGGGTGATTGGAGTACGCCGCTGGAGGTCACCTCGGTGACCGGCAAGGTCAAGGACCCGGTTTGGTTTCCGCCGGCGTCAATTCGCGCCGAGCACGAAGCCAAGGGGGACCCGCTTCCCGAGAGGGTTCCGGCGGGGCCGGATAATCCCCTGGGCCGCTATATCCTGCGGCTTGGCCTGCCGAGCTATTTTATTCACGGTACCAACCGTGAGAACGGCATTGGCATGCAGGTGACCCACGGTTGTATTCGCATGTTTCCGGATGATATAGAGCGGCTCGCCCTGGGCGTCCCAACGGGGACTCCGGTGTATATCGTTAACCAGCGCTATAAGGCGGGGTGGCAGGATGGTGTGCTGTATCTCGAGGTTCACCCGCCCCTGGACGGTTCCAATGGCGCCGAGGATACAACCAGCCGCTCGATAACGTCTACGCTCAGTGAAGCCAAAAAGGACTATCCCAATGCGGCTATCGACTGGAGCGCCGTGTGGCGAGTGAAGGAAACGGAGAACGGTTTGCCCACGCCGGTAGGCCATTTGTTGTAAAACGCGCAAACACCTGTAGCGGTTTTAAAACTAAAAACTCAAATCCTGAAAACAGAAAACCCGTTATCCCACGGTGAACTCCAGTAGGAGCCCTGTGAAATAACGGGTTTGCTTTGTTGCAAGCCCTGGATTACTTCTCCATAGAGCGTTTGAAGGCGCGATCGATTTTCTCGTTCGCTTCTTCGGCAGTCATGTTGGCTGCATTGGCAGTGGCCAGGGCCTGGTCAGCTGTAGACTGGGCGCGGTCAGCCGAAGACTTGGCTGCGCTGGCTGTCTGGTTGGCTTCATTGGCTGTCTGCTGTGCAGCAGCGGCCATGGCTTTAACTTCGTCAAGGCTGCTGTTGCTGGCGCAACCGGTAGCAATGACGACCAACGCTGCAATAGATAGTGCTTTCAGCGGGCTATACTTCATATCGTTCCCCTTTTTTTTACTGGGCAAATTAAAAGTTTAATGTTCCCTTTGAGCGCTCCGCAGAGTGCTGATCCAAAGGATATGCGTACGTTATCACTATCCGGCGGTGCATTTCCAGTGGTGGGTCGATGTTTCCGACGCTGGCGGCCAATAGTTGTCGGTTTTCGGCAGCTTTGTGAGCTAACGCATTGATCCTAGCGTCTAAAATGCGATTTTAAATATTCTGGCCGACCCCATCACTCTCTTCCGCCAGCTTGCGGGCGAAAGCCTGGATATCCTCGAGGCTGTGCAGGTCGTGTTCGAAATGAGGTACACGGCGGATTGCTATGCCTTGCCGGGCGACCTCGGTATCGGCGATTGCCTCCCGGTCTTCATGGGCCAGGTCTTGTTGTTCGGCATAGGTCAGTTGTAGGCGTTGGGCCAGGCTGGGCTGTGAGCCGTGTTCGTCAATCGTCGCCGCCAGGGCCTCGACCGCCCGCCAGCTGTCGGCATCGGGCTGCTCCGGGCCGCTCGCCTGGTGGACCCGGTTGATGATCATGCCCCCTATCGGCAGGTCTTCACCCCTGAGTCGCTGGAAAAATCGCTCCGCCTGCTCGAGACTGGCGGGCTCGGGTGCGCAGACCAGCAAAAAGCTGCAATCGGACTGCATGAGCAACTCCCGCACTCGCTCCGAGCGCTCCTTGAAGCCCTCGAACATATCGGCAAAGGCGAGAAAAAACTGCGACAATTCCACTATGAACTGGCTGCCGGTAAGCTTTTCCAGGAAATTCAAAGACTGCTCGGAACCGCGACGCAACAGGCTGAAACCACGTTTGCCGATAGCCCGGTAGGGTTTTAACAACAGCGCGATGAAGCGCCCCTCGAACAGGTCGAACATGCGCTTCGGCGCGTCGATAAAGTCCATCGCGTGTTGCGACGGCGGGGTGTCCACCACCACCAGGTCGTACTGATCCAGTAGTGCAATTTCGTAGACCCGCTCCATGGCCATAAACTCCCTGGAGCCGGCCAGTGATGCTGACAGGTGCTGGTAGTAGTGATTGCCGAAGATCGCCTGGCGCACTTCCTCGCTGGTGGCGTATTTTTCCACCAGTTGGTCAAAGGTGCGCTTGGTATCCAGCATCATGCCGTGCAATGAGCCTGCACCGGCAAGCCCGGGCAGGCCGGTAATATCGATGGCCTGCGGTTCGTGGCTCAGTTGATCCAGGCCCATGGCCTGTGCCAGGCGTTTGGCGGGGTCGATGGTCAGCACCAATACCGAGCGGCCGCGGCTGGCAGCCAGCAGGGCGAGAGACGCGGCAGTGGTGGTTTTGCCGACACCGCCGCTGCCGCAGCACAACAGTATTCGCTGCTCATCGACCAGCTTCAGGACATCCAGTGACGGGCTTGTATTCATCGCCAGATTGCTTCCATATTGGGCTCCAGGGCGGCGGCGATACCGTCGACAATGGTCGCCGCATCAAACTGTCGCTGGATAAGCTGCGGCACCTTGAGTATCGCGGGATACTGGCCGTGTATTGCATCGAGATAACCCTGTTGCAGGCCGCAAAGCCGGTGGTGAACTGCGGCATTGTCGATGATGGCCCGGACATCCGCCGTTGCGCTGCCGCTGCGCTGTCGCAACTGTTCTATCTCGCGATCCGTGAATCGGGCAGGGCGCAGGCGATTGATAATCATGGGGCCGGTATTGAACTGCAGCTCGCCGCCGACGTAGTCGAGTAATTCACTGCCCTCTTGCAGCGCCATTTCCTCGGCCAGGGCTACTACCAGAATGCAGCTACGTTGCCGATCCTGCAGCATGGCCTGGACTTTGAGGGCACTCTGGTGGATGGGGCCGCTACCCACGGTCTCCACCATGACCGAGGGGGTGCGCAATATCAGTGCGCTGTGACCCGTGGACGGTGCATCGAAGATAATGGTATCAAACGTCTGTTTGCCGGCCGAGCCCTCGGCCAGGTCGTAGAGCTTGCCCAGGCACATCAGCTCGTCGAAGCCCGGGGCGGCATCGGTAAACTGGCCCAGCGTCCTGCCGTTCAGGATCCAGTCGTATAAAAGGTGCAACGGAACAGTGCGGTGAATGTACTCCTTCATCGACAGGCGACTGTCCAGCCGGCTGAGCCACAAATTGGGTTCGGTCTCCACCGTATCGAAGCCGACTCTCGCATCGATCAAGGGATGTTGGCAGTCGTCGCGCTCGTATACTGTCAGCAGGGTGCGCTTTCCGGCCCGGGCGCAGGCCGTCGCCAGCGCTGTCGATACGGCGGTTTTCCCCACGCCCCCCTTGCCGGTTACGATAAGTAACTGGCAATCGGGGATCCGCAGGGATGGATGTGTGGATATCTTGTCGGCCATTGTTTTCGATGCTGACGCGGAGCGCTCTGTGCATTGGGAAACGGAATTTAATCATATTTCAGCCGCGGGCGGGTGGTGGATGTTGGCAGTCCGGCTTTTTCGCGGAAAATTCCTGGTCTGTCACGGCTGGTTTACCGGAACGCGCGGGATTCCGCCGGGTGATGAGGTGGGCATAACCGGAATGTAATGCAGTTCTTCCGGGTGGCAGGTCATAATGCGTCTACACGACTTCAGCGGGCTATTTGGTCGCAGGAATCTACTCTGGGAGCGACCATGGAAAACTACGATGTTTGCGTGATCGGCGCGGGCTACGGCGGTGCTACTGTGGCGGCCCTGCTGGCCAGGGCCGGTTTGAAAGTGGCCCTGGTGGAAAAGACCGCCCGCGCCGGCGGCAAGACCCAGACCACGGAGCGCAAGGGCTACAAATTTGAGATGTTCGGCGCGGTAGGCATTCCCGCCCACAATTCACGCTTCCACGAATTGGTCGACACCCTGGGCATCGCCGATCAGGCGCCGTTTATCGTGCCCGAGGGCAATGCGGCCTCGGTGCGCTATAAAAGCCCGGAGGGAGAATGGCGGACCATGTATGCTCCCCTGGTGCCGACCGGCGATCCGCGGGAGATGGAGGAACTGAAACGGGTCTACGGCGTCGATGACGATGACCTGGCAGCCCTGGGCGAACTGTATGAGGCGGTGTTGAGCCTGGATGAGCAGCAGCTCGAGGCCCTCGACGATGTGGGGATGCTCGAATGGATGGGCCAGTTCAGCCTGCCGGCGGCGCTGCAAAGCCAGATCTGTATGAATCTCAATACCTTGTTCGTGGTCTCTGTCAGCCGCCTCGCCGCTTCGGAGGCGATCCTCACCATGCGCGACCAGGTGATGGGGGGTGCGGGCAGATACCATATTGGTGGATATGGGCGGGTCGCCGAGTGTTGCGCCGATTATGTGACAGAACACGGCGGGCTCTACCTGACCAAGCAGCGGGTGCGGCGCATTATCGTCGAGCAGGGCAGGGCCGTGGGTGTCGAGACCGATGCCGGTGACATTCGCGCCCGGGCGGTGATCTCCAACGCCGGTATCCAGCCCACGGTGCTGGCACTCACCGGCCGCGAGCATTTCGATGCGGATTACATCGCGCGTATCGAGTCACTGGAGCCCAGCTGGTCCATCGCCGGGTTTCGCTACGTGCTGGACAAGCGTATTTTCGATGCCGCGCTGATCCCGATATTTTCTGACCAGAGCTGGCTCGATGATGAGCGCTTTGCGGCCATGGAAGAAGGGGTGTGGCCCGATGTGCCCCTGATCGCCATCGATGTGCCCTCGGAGTTCGACCCCGGGCTGTCGGATATTCCCGGCCACCAGTTGGCCAATTGCCAGATGTTTTGCTCGGCCGATCCCGGTTCCCCCATGGGCGAGGAGGCCATTCGCCGAGGCGAGGCGGTTATCGACGAGCTCTGGCCCGAGCTGAAAAACCATATCCTGCGCAAGGAACCCTACGGCGCGAAACAGATATCCAGTATGAGTCGCGACTCGGTCCTGCCGGGTTGCGGTGGCGAGGCGGTCGGCCTGGCCCAGGTGGTGGGGCAGGTGGGAAAATCCAAGCCCGCTGCTCGCACCCCGCTGCCCGGTTTGTATATCGTCGGCTGTGATGCCGGCGGTCGTGGTGCCGGTACCCACCAGGCGGTGGACTCCGGGTTCAATGTCGCGGCGATGGTTGAGGCCGACCTGGGCGTCGGCTAGTGTCGATTATTCGGCGAGCGTTCACTGGCGCAGATGCGCGTATAAACCGCAAGACGAATGCCCATGACTGAACGGGGGTTTCCCAGTGCATCTTGGTTTTAGTTCCATGAACACGGCGGATGACCCTGCGCCGGATGTCCTCGCAAAAATGCTGGAGGATCATGGCTTCGAATCGCTCTGGTATGGTGATCACAGTCATATACCGGTGAGTCGTAATACGCCGTATCCGGCGGGCGGTGAATTGCCCGCACCCTATAAGAAAATGATGGACCCCTACGTCTCCCTGATGGCGGCGGCGACGGCTACCCGCACGCTCAAACTCGGCACCGGAATCGCGTTGCTGTTGGAGCGCGAGTTGATCTCCCAGGCCAAGACCATCGCCACCCTGGATCGTTTGTCCAGGGGGCGCTTGCTGATCGGCGCCGGTGTCGGCTGGAACGAGGAGCAATTCAACAATGCCAGCTCACTGCCGTGGCAGCGGCGCTACCTGGCCCTGAAGGAAACGGTTGCCGCCCAGCGGATTTTGTTCACCGAGCAGGAGCCGGAGTATCACGGCGAGCTGATTGATTTCGACCCGATCTGGTTTGAACCGAAGCCATTGCAGGCGGGAGGCCCAAAGGTGATTCTGGGCGTGATGGGCCCCCTTGGTGTGCGTCAAGCCGCCGAGTGGGCAGACGGCTGGATGCCGGTGGATATCGGCCTGGGTGATGCGGCAAAGTCTATCTCGGCGTTCCGTCGGGCGGTGGCTGATTTTGGCCGCGACCCGGATTCGGTGGAAATTACCCTGGGAATCATGGAAACACCCACGGCGGATTTATTGAAGCGATACCGCGACCTGGGTGTTCATCGCGCCAATATCGGCGTCGGCGTGGAAAACTGGGACAAGCCCGGGGTGATTATGCCGATGATCGAAACCTTTGCCCGGCTGATTCCGGATTTGGCGGACTGATCATTCGTAAATATCGCACGGGCACTTTAGGTCAGCAGCCAGTTCGCACCGGTGGCTTCTTGATAAAGCCCCGTGCCGGGTTTAGCGCATGGTCTTTGCTTCCTCCTCGGTAATCAGTCCTTGTTTCTTCAGCTCATGAACTATCGAGCCGGAGGTTCTCTGGTATTTTTCGGCAAGTGACGATGGT
>JAUXCW010000024.1 GCA_030618705.1 Gammaproteobacteria bacterium
CGTCAAGGGCCAGTTGCAGGCCCGCTCCGATTGATCCTGGGAACGGCTCTTGTGTGCCAACACCCGTCATTCCTGCGCAGGCAGGAATCCAGTAAACTACAGCGACAAACACGATATGCCGGAGGCCAGGGATGGCTAAACAACCAGCAGTATATATTCTCGCAAGTAAAAGAAATGGCACACTTTACACAGGAGTGACCAGCAATATACTCCAGCGTATAGGCAGCATCGCAATGACCTGGCCATGGGCTTTACCCAGCAATACAGAGTGCACCGTCTGGTTTTTTTCGAACTGCATGAATATCTGCACTCCCCGCGGGTGAATCACGTCTCCGCCAGGGATATCCAGCTCTTGCTTACCCACATCGAGGATATCGAGTACGCCGCCGGGGCGACTGTAGTGACGGCGGGAAGCTTTGGCGAATACTTTTATGTGGTCAAAAGCGGCCTGGCTACCAGTGATACCCAAGTCGCCATACCCCAAATCATCGAACAGAATACAGACGATGTTCGGCTGATTCCCGCCTTTTTTCAGTTGGCTGGTTCGCTCCAAATAACGGATATTCTCCGCTAAGTGTGTTTTATTATCACCTTGAGAGTACAGGCCGATCCTGCCTCCTGCCCATAGTAAGCCGCGGGCGATACCGCCCAACAGCAGCGCTCCCACGATAAAACAGAAGCGTTTAAGCCATTGGTCATTGACAACCATCCGTCCCTGGCCCCATGAGCCAATGCAGTGCATCCTCCAATAACAGGCGATGCTCTGTGTTCTCAAATGCCTCGGCATTGTGACCCAACGCGGTGTAGACTGTGCGGCCAAAATCCACGCAATTGCTCCAGACAATCGGGTGATCGCCCATACGCAAATCTTTCTCCAACCCTAGAAATTTCACTTTTGGAGAGTAAGAATTTTCATCAACAGTCGCCAGAATCGTGAAGCCATTCAAGCGTGGGCTTTGATCCCATGAATACCACTCATCAGTGTGAACCCAGGTGCCGGGTAGCCGCTGAACTACAGGGTGGCCGACTGTTTCCCTGACCAGGGTAGCTTGCTGAAACTGGGGTCCCATAGTATGCGCAGTAAAGTTTGCCCCTATTAGATTGTCCTCGTACCAACTCCATTCCGCGTGGGAACTATCTCCCGCCGCATGAATACCAAGCCAGCCTCCACCAGCTTCGAGCCAGGTCTGAAATGCCTGTTCTTGAATGGCGCTCAACATATCACCCGTAGCGTTAAGAAATACTACGACGTCAAAGCGCCGAAGATCCTGCTCATTAAAAATTGCACCATTCTCCGTGGCAAAAATTTGCCAGCCTTTGCGGGTGGAAATTTCCTTAAGTGCCCTATTTCCACCTTCAATGCCATCGATATGGCGGAAACTGTTGGTCTTGCTAAAGACCAGAATAGATGGATGGCCCAGTTCAGCAGGCAGGCGTGGAGCCAGCGAATCGTGTTCGTCTGAAGGAAATAGAACTCGCCAGGCACCTGAATATAGTGCAAAGAATGAAAAGGCAGCAAACAACGCCACTATTAAAATCAACAGTGAAACAAGATATTTCTTCACTATGTACACTCTTCGCCCTCGTCAATTTGGATCTCTGACCCGTAAATCTCCCCCCAACACACAGGGGGATACCCACTTGTAGTAGCAGAAGGGCCCCGGCTGGCCCCAAGTGACACAGGAGATAGATGTGGCAGAATAGTTGCGTTGAACTAAAGCTGTTTCAACAGCCACTCTATCAACCGAATCAACGGCCCGTGGTACCAGGGTACTTCGGGATCCTCTTCAGGCACCCCGTACTGTACGCGTATCGCCTGGAGGCGCTGCTTTAGATCAGCGGTAATTTCTTCATAGCCAGGCGTGCCATAGAGATTAATCTGGTCCGCTCGATCTTCCACAAGATCGAACAATTCCCACTCATCGTTTTCGTAGTAGTAAGCCAGCTTATACCGCACCCCGCGAACTCCATAGTGACGTGGCACGCCATGCGACCCCGGATTCTCGTAAAAGTGATAATAGAGATCCCTGTTCCACTCGGAGGGGGCGGAGCCCACCAGGGGTAGCAGGCTGACGCCGTGCATTGGGGCTTCTGGCTTCACACCAGCTGCATCGAGTATTGTTGGGGCGTAGTCAATGTTCTGTACGAGACCCGCTGTAGATGTGCCTGCAGCTATGTGCCCTCTCCACTGTATCAGCAACGGAACTCGCGAAGACACTTCATCCATCCAGCGCTTATCGAACCAACCGTTTTCCCCAAGGAAGAACCCCTGATCCGTTGTATACACAATCAGCGTATTTTCCATCAGGTCGGCCTCTTCCAGGAAATCGAGAAGCCTACCAATCTGGCGGTCCATACTTTGCACAGAGGCAAGGTAAGTCTTTATGTAGCGCTGGTACTTCCACCGCACGTCGTCGTCTCCTGTCAAACGCGAGGCCTTATAGGCCCTGTTTCCCTTGTCGAAAGCTGCCTCCCAAAGTTTGCTCTGTTCGACATTGAGATTTCTGTCCATGCTGAGTTTGACGTCGTTATTGCTCATGTATTCAGCAATCGTCATCCGCGCTTCTCTGCGGCCCCTGGTCGTTGATTCAAGGTCTCTCAGCAGGCTTTCTGGCTCTTCAATACGAGTTTCATCGTCCCAGCTCTTCAACTCTTCGGGACCGGGCATCCAGTTCCGATGAGGGGTCTTGTGGTTGTACATCAACAGGAAGGGTTTACCCGACCGTCTCGCCGTTTCCAGCCATTTGATCGATTTGTCCGTTATCAGGTCAGCCACGTAACCCGTGGCATCCTCTATGCCGGCGGGACTTCGGAAGCTGGGATTGTAGTATGTGCCCTGCTCGAACATATTGTCGATTACCTCCCAATGATCGAATCCCACTGGATCACTATAGAGGTGCCACTTCCCAATGATCGCAGTGGTATACCCTGCTTTGTGCAACAGGCTGGGCATCGTCTGTTGATGCCCATCAAAATCGGGAGACCACTCATTGCTGTAAAAACCATTGGCATGGCTGTGTAGTCCGGTTAGCGTCGTCGCCCGGCTCGGACCACAAATGGCATTGCCTACGTATGCGCGGTCAAAGCGCACACCAGCATCGGCTATACGGTCAATGTTTGGCGTTTCAATCAGGCTGTCGCCATAAGCGCTCACTGCACGGATCGCGTGATCATCTGAAAGAATAAAGACAATATTCGGTCTTTCCTCGGTGATTGCTGACGAACCTGGCGACATTCCCACCATCAGTACAGTAAGCAGCATACGCACTAACAAATCGAGTGACTTCATAAGCCCAACCCCCTTCGGTCCGTATTTCCAGTTGGAACGAGGCCTTGCGAAAACCCGCTCTGTCCAAACTCCCGTCCTGCTTCAGGAGTAGCTATTTAAAACCACCGATACCGGTATTCCAGCCCCACTGTGCGGCGGGCGTACTTGGGCACCCGCTGCATATAGCCACCTGCAATCAACAGGGGGTGAGTCGGCACGATGCCGTCGACATAGAACTGGTCGGCGACGTTCTTGACGAAGGCGGTCACGCTGTGGTGTTCCCGATCACCACCCAGCGTCATGGCCAGGTCAAGAATGCCATAGGCGTCCTGAATGGTATTGGGATCCTGGGTGACGTCGAACTGTACTTCACTTTGCCATCGGTAGGTGCCAGTGAATGCCAGCCCAAAAGGCAGCGACTCCAGGGGTAACAGGTAATTGGCAGATACCGTCACGCGCCAATCCGGCGAATAGGGCATGTCGCCACCGGACAGGTCCTGCAAGTGGGGTGCTGACCCGCATTCCGGCGGGACGCCGGCAGCCTGTTGCTGGAAGTTACAGGATCCGCCCTCAAACTCATCCATCACCGCATCAATGTAGGCCACCGCGGTATAGAGTGTCATATTCTCGACTGGAATCGCCGTGATATCCAGTTCCACCCCCCGGGTGGAGACCTGACCTGCATTGGACAGTTTAAAGGTCCCCGCGCCCCCCACCCCGCTGCCGTCCGGCACGAAGGCCTCCGCCTGCCAATCCTTGAACCGGGTGTAGAAGACCGCCGCATTGAGGTTGACCCGCTGGTCGAACAAACTGGATTTGAGACCCAGCTCGAACGCATCACTGGTTTCCGGATCCACCGGCTCGAGATTGGCCACGTCGGTGCCTGCATCGATGCTGTAGGCGGGCCCCTTATAGCCCTGGGCAAAGCTAAGATAGGTCATGGCGGTGTCGGAGAAGTCCCACTGCAGGACCAGCTTGCCGGATAGGTCACTGGCCGACGTGTCATCGCTGGCCGGGGTCTCCACCGGGCTGGGGCCACCGAATCGGATATAGTCGTTGTAGCTGAGTTCATCGCGAGTATAGCGTGCACCAAAAATCAAACGCCAGCTCTCGGTGATGTTCCAGGTAGCCTCGCCGAAAGCCGCATAGTTGATGCTGTCCACGTCGAAGCTGGTCAGCGAACGGTTGTCTGACACCGTGCGATCAAACTGACGCTCGATGTTCTGGTTGAAATAGTACAGGCCCAGCACATAGGAAACCGTCTGGTTCGCGGCAGAGGTCAGGCGCAACTCCTGGCTGAACTGCCGTTGCTGCGAGCTCCCGCCTTGAATCAGCTTGAGGGGCTCCGCCAGCACCGGCTGACCGTCCTGATCGGAGATCTCCTCGAGATCCCAGTCGCGATAGGCGCTGATGGAGGTCAGGGTGTGGCTGCCGATATGCCAGTCGATATCCAGCTGGTGGTTACTGCTATCCGTGGTGGATTTACCCGGGCCGTCAAGATTGACCTCGTCGTTTTCATCACCGACTTGCAGCGGAAAGAACGGGCTCGGGTCATCGGCTCTGCGCACCGTCGGAGAGGGATGACTGGTTCGCTTGTTCCAGCCCCCGGTATACATCAGATCGAGGTTGTCGGTGGGCTGCCAACCCAGCTTGCCCCGCAGCAAGGTATCTTCCTTGCCGTTATAGGTATCTTCGCTGGCGTTGAGGGTGATGGCACCAGGATCGACTGCATTGGGATCATAACGATTATCGATGTAACCCTTGTCGTCGATATAACTGGCGGTAAGGCGGTAACCCCACTGGTAACCGATAGGCCCGGCGGCTGTGGCACCGATCCGGTATTCATTTTCCTCGATCGCCATCAGATCGATCTCACCTTCGTGCTCAGGTGTGGGATCCTTGGTGATGATATGCACCAGCCCTGCCGACGCGTTCTTGCCGAACAGCGTGCCCTGGGGCCCACGCAGGACTTCCACCCGTTGCACGTCCGGCAACTGGGCGAAGGCCATACCCGAGCGCCCCAGTACCACGCCGTCGACCATGGTCGAAACGCTGGGTTCTGCCGCGGAACTGAAAGACCGCGTACCAATACCCCGAACATTGAACGAGGTGGTGCGAGTGTCCCCGCCTTGAACCGTCAAGGAGGGCACCAGGTTGCTCAGCTCCTGGCTAGTCGCTATCTGGTTATCGGTGAGCACCCAATCCGGTACTGCGGTGACGGCCACCGCAACGTCCTGCAGACTCGCCTCTCGCTTCGTAGCGGTAACAATGACCTCTTCCAGGATCAGCGGTTCAGCCTGCTGCGCCAGCAGGCCGGGCCTGGGGATTAGGCAAGCCAGTACACAGAGCCCGGTAACCAGGGGATATCGCCTGGCCCGGATTACCGTGGCGCATTTCGTTCGAGTAGAGCTTGAAATATGGTTCATTACACCCTCCTGACTGAATTCCCTGACCGGCCTGTATCGCGACATCGGCCGCCATTCACTGTTGTCCCTAACCCTACACCTACACTTTGGGGTGAAGTTGAGCAATACCTCTGTAATTATGGATAATTGTTCTGGATGCCAACATTGCCCGCCCTGCAGGCGGACCGGCCTCTGTAAACGACGGTTTTTCTGAATCCCTCCGGGAAAGTCTATTTATCAGATTGCCCAAAGCGCTGTAGAATCGAGCTCTCAAACAGCCGGTACATCCGGGATAGCTCTATGAATATGGATAAGATGACTGTCTCCCGCGCTCGGGACTTCTTTGCCTGGGCAAGCGGCCAACACACCGAATCCATTTTTACCCTGCTGTGTAATATCGGAATCAACTGTAACTTCACCAGCATCTCCGCGGATGAGCGGCTGATACTCGATGCCATGGATGCCGGACCGCTTCGCGATCAATGGCAGCAGCGCATGGAGCAGCCAACTCCGGAGGACGCAGCAGCTTTTATCCGCGTGTTCCTCCAGCAACTGGACGACAATGTCCAATTGACCAGACCACCCATGATCGGCAAGACCGAGAAGAAAAATCCGGGCGAAATTTGGTCCGGAGTTTCAAGCGGGGTGGTCAGTCATCGGACGAGCAATACCGACTATTGGGAATTGCACCTGTGCACCGAGGGCGAGACCGTATACGGCACGGGCACCCATCAACACCTGGTAAAACCCGGGAACGTGGTGTTGATACCGCCGGGAATTGATTGCTCTTATCTCATGAATCCCAATAGCGGCACCTCGCTACACTACTGGTGCCAATTCGATGCCCAAACTCACTGGCAACCGTGGTGCAGCCTGCTCCATGAACAACAGGATCTAACCATACTGCAGCTCGATTCCCGCGACACCGGACACCTTGCCGCACTGCTTCAGAGCGATATCGATTACGCGTACCCCGACGACCCCGACTGGTTTGAGCGGGCGGTTTACAATCGCATCGAGGCCCTGTTGGTTGAACTGTGCGCCCTGCGACCGATTCCGCCACCCCCTCTCGATAGCCGTGTACAAAGCGCGCTGAGTTATATTCAACAACACTTTCGCGAAGACTGGGGAATCGTCGACCTTGCATCCCACTGTCACCTCTCCCCCGGTCGGCTCTCGGTGCTGTTCAAACAAGGCCTGGGGAGCAGCCCCATGTCGTTGCGAGATTCGCTGCGTATGGGCGAGGCCTGCCACCTGCTTCTGAACAGCCGCAAGTCAATCGGCCGGATCGGCGAAGAACTGGGATACGCGGATCCGATGCATTTCTCCCGACGTTTCAGCGAGCTTATCGGCCAGAATCCCAGGCAATACCGCTCCAATGGCTATCGTGGGCACTGATATCCCCTCTCCTGCATCCGATTGCCCGATAACGATTCGCCGGGCAACCGCGCCGTTACTCCCGACGATCAGCTGTTTGCCTACAGCACATGCACTAGCTGCAACGCCCTGGCGTGTTGCCTCTGAACAATGCCCGGGGCTACTCAGTACGGGGAATACCATATCGCTGAGGTGATGGCCCGTTCCTGAATTACGGCGGGCGCCATTGGCTCGATACCGAGGGTTTTCGCATCGTAAGTGGACCACCGGGGGGTCGGAATTTCGATCACTCTCGCATAGTAGAAGGCTTCCTGTCCGGCATCGAACTCGGGATCGATCCACACGGTCGACAATGAGGCATCACCGATGGTATTGGTGTAGCTGGCGGCGTCGATATCAACGCTACTGCCAACGGCAGGCAATCCACCGGTGGCGGTATCTACCACGCGCCCGTCGGAAACCGCCACATCGAATACCTTTTCATGGCTGGCGCCCCGCTTATCCGCCCAGGCCTTGATAATCTGAACGCGGTCGAGATTGGCCCCATCCGGGTCCCTCATGGCGATCACTATAAAGCGGGGGCTTGCACCCTCGGGTGCCGGGGCGAGTTGTCCGCCCATCGGCACGCCGCCAGCATAGGCCCGCTTGACGGTATCGGAAGCCGAGAGGATCGTGTCGTCAAATTTCCACCCCCCGAAAAACCGTACTCTGATACGCGGCCCACTGGTGGCGAAGGTTTCCTTTCTCGTCAGTGCGTCGAACAGGGAGGCCCGCGTATTCTTTTTCGCCCAGACACCGGCAAGCCCCCCTGAGCCCCAGCGGGTGACCGGGGTCAGGCCCGCGGGCAGCAGCGTTGCCTCATCGGTGCGCAGGCCGGCGCTGCCATCCATCATTGGCAGCTTGCCGTGGTAGTTATTCTCCTCAACGGGGGAACTGGCATTGTGGCTGTCGCTGGCGCCGATGACACCGAATTTGTACGGATTGAAGCCCTCACTGTGCGAGAGTTCCAGCCCGAGACGCAGGGCATCGCGGGCATAGGATCCTTTGATGGAATCCAGGCTATCTCCCCCCTCGGTGGGAATCAGGCTCGCCAGCTCAAAATCGGCGAACTCATCGAGGTTGGACAATAGCGGGTGGGTTTCAGATGAACCCTTGATTTGCAGAATTTCACTCACCGGCTCGTAGCGACTGCGCAAGTCAGCATACTCCGCACTGAGCGGATTGCCATCTGAATCGGTGTCACGGTACATATAGCCATCGCTCAGATTTGCGTTGTGGGGTATCGCCAGCGCGGCTCGCCCGGCTCCGTTTTCCCGCTGCAGAAAACGCCACAGATCCTCCGGCCGCTGGCTGTCCAGGTAACTGAACGGCAGCTCGGACACCCGGTCGCCGCGGTAAATCACATTGCGGTGAATATGGGCAGAGTCGCTGCCCGCAAAAGCTGACCATTCGTAGGCTATGAAGGCGGTAAACTCACCGGGTTGATTGTGCTTTTGGGCTGCGTCAATCGTCATTTGCCAGGCGTCACGATTCACCTCCCGGTCGCGCTCGTCCACGCCGTACCCAAAGCCGTTTTCGCGGAAATATAAGGTTGATTTTAACCAGGCCAGGGTGATGCTCAGCGCGTTGCCATTGAGCAGAATATCCCTCAGCGTGCGCCGGGTGGTAGGCAAGTCGAGGCCGGCCAGGCGTGCCTGGCCCATGTATTCCGCGTGGTCTGTGGCCGCTGCAAAATCCAGTGGTCGGGATATCCGGATCGGGTAACCCGCCCCGTGCTCAATCGTCCCGCCCCTGGCGAATGTATACACATCTTCCGGCAGCGAGCGCACACCGAACACGTATGCGTCGGTGGAAAGGCTGGTGTGTATATGCAAGTCGCCAAAGAACACGTTCCTGTCAGGATTGCTGGCTACCGCCTCCCGGGATTCCGGGTCGCGAGCCAGGGCGGCATCATATGCAGGCTGCAGCGATGGGTCTTCCAGCTTCGAACAGGAACTGAGCGCGGCGCAGGCGATGGACCACACCAGAACTGGTCTGCTGATGCCGCGCCTTCTCACTGGCATACCGTGACCTCGCTGGAGTAAACCCAGCGTTCAACAGCCGTCACTTCACCGGTAATTTCGAACACGCCTCGCAGCCGGATATCTTCGCTCGACGAACCGATCGCCACATCGACGAGACCCGGCTCCACGATCAACCGGGACTGTCGATCGAGAAACGCGAGCTGCGGCATGGCCACTTTCACCGATACCGTCACCTGCTGCTGAGGCGCCAGGGTAATTCGCTGAAATGCCACCAGTTCCCTGTTCGGTCGCACCACCGACGACAGACGATCGGAGAAATAGACCTGGGGCACTTCATCGCCGCTAACTGTACCGGCATTCCTGATCTTGAACGTCAATATCAACGAGCCGGTCGGATCGACAGTGGGATTTTCGAACAGCAAATCCGAATACTCGAAACGGGTATACGACAAGCCATGCCCGAAGGGATACAGCGGCCGGAAACTTTCGTTGAAATAGCCCTCGCGGTTCATGCCCTTTTCGTTGGTATAACCCGAACCGCGTCGGTGACCACTGAAGATCGGCGCCTGGCCGGCACTGCGCGGCACCGTGACCGGCAACTTGCCGCCCGGTACCGTATCGCCAAACAGTGCATCCACCACCGCCCGCCCCCCTTCCTGGCCAGGCGTCCAGGCTTCCAGGCAGGCACTCACATGCTCCGCGGCATAAACGCTGCCCATCGGCCGGCCGTCCATGTGCACCAGAACGACTGGCGTTTCCGTCGCGACGACGGCCCGCAGCAGTTCTTCCTGCACGCCCGGCAAACCGGTGTGGGTCGCGTCGATGCCTTCGCCCGAGGTGCACCCGGCATCCCAGCCGTACTTGCCGCCGAGCACGAGAATCACCACATCGGCCTGACTTGCCACGGCAACGGCACTCGCTATCCCGTCCCGGCCCTCGCCGGTCACCTTGCAACCTTCCGCATAGGAGACCGAGGATTTTCGGGAGACCTTTTGTCGGACCGATTTCAGTATCGAAACCGCTTTCGGGAAGAGCAGTTTGACGATGTAATCGGTCGGAATGATTTTTAGACCACACTCTATCAGGGAAAGCCTGCTTTTGCCGCCGCCGTCCAGATCATTACCCATCTGGATGAACGCTTCAGCTTCCTCGCTGCCCTGCGCGTTGAGTATGCCCTTGAACATGTCGAGACCGGCCGGTAGCGTGTAACAGCCGAACAGGTTGCGCAGGCTGTCCGCATGGGGCCCTATAACTGCCAGGCGACCAACATCGTGAGACAGCGGTAACAGGCCGCCTTCATTTTTCAATAAGACGAGGGATTCGGCGGCAAGTCTGGCTGATAAGCCGGCATTCTGTTTTTTCTCCGCAAATACGGACTGATGTTCCGTTCTTGGCCACGGATTCTCGAATAAACCAAGACGAAACTTGAGACGAAGCACTCGCCGGACTGCCTCATTCAGTGGCGCGGCATCTACCGCCCCGCTTTCAATCCTGCTCACCAGCTCCTCATTGAAGCCGTAGGCCGTTGGCAATTCGATATCCAGGCCAGCCAGCAGTGCCTGGATACCGGCGTCTGCCGGATTTTCAGCAAGCCTGTACGGCTCCACAAGGCGGTCGACTGACTTGTAATCCGAGACGACGACACCGTCGAAACCCATTCGGCCGCGGAGCAAATCGGTGAGTATCTCGCGGCTGGCGATAACCGGAATACCGTCGATTTCGCCGTAGGAATTCATCACCGAGGCCAGCCCGGCCTCCTGAATGGCTGCTTCGAAGGGGCGCCCGTACACTTCGTACAACTCGCGTGCATTGAGGTGTTGGGCCGCGCAATTGAGTCCGGCTTCCGGCGCGCCGTAGCCGATGAAATGCTTGCCGGTCGCCGCCACCCCATTGGCCAGGTCTTCACTCTGCAAGCCGCGAACGAAGGCGATACTCATCTGGCTGGCCAGATAGGGATCCTCTCCGTAGGTTTCCCCCACTCTGCCCCAGCGCGCATCCCTGGCGATATCCATGACCGGGCTCAAGGCCTGCCGATAGCCCATTGCCAGCATTTGTCGACGAATCAGGTCCGTCATCTGCTGCAGATTGTCCGGCTTCCAGCCCGCGGCCATGCCGATGCCGGACGGAAAGTTGGTAGTCCCCGGCGAAAGTACCCCGCTAATAACCTCTATGTGAGGAATGGCCGGGATGCCAAGACGAGTCTGCTCAAGCAGATACTTCTGCACGGCTGCGACCTGTTGGCCGGTCTTTTCCGGACTCGCGAGGCCACCTTCACCCCCCAGAAACACGATCTGGCCAATCCCGGCCTGCAAATACTTCGATAACTGCCGGTCGGATAATTGCTTTCGCGAATAGAGCAGACCACTGGTGATGCCGGTGAGCTGCGCAACCCTCTCGGACACAGACATCTGTGAGAGAAGATTTTCCACCCGTTGCTGTAGCGGCAAACTGGGATCTAAATAGGTATCGGAATCCACGGAGATCACCATTTTTAATCTTTAGCGGGAGTGCAAATAGGAAACTGAATCCACTGCTCTGGCGCCATTCCAGATGGTAAGTAAATACCAGGAACGACCACAGTTTTCTCACTATACAGGTGCTCCCTGGGATGAACTTGAGCTTTAACTCCGCATATATGGATATTTATTCTGAATTGAATTTTTACCTGGTAACTAAAGATTGATAAACCACCGCCTTTGGCGGTGTGACTCGCATAGGCTCTGCCGTTCCTGTATTCGCTGGAAGATGGTAAACGGCCCCCTCTATTAAAGAACCGCGACGTTCTGGAAAAAGCAGATAGGCTAGACGTCCACCATAACCTTGCCATCTTCGATGGTGACCGGGTAGGTCGCCAGAGATTTTTCGCCACGAACGACATTCAGCAGTTGAATCCCCGGTGGGAAATTTGCCCAGTCGATAACCTCTCCGGTTTTGATATCGAAACGGGCACGATGGAGCGGGCACTGGATTTTGCAGCCGTCAATGATTTTTCCCTTTTCCAGGGAAGCAAACACGTGAGTACACTTACTCTGCGTTGCGTAATATCCATCGGCGAGGCGATAGACAATGATTTTGGAATCGCCGGCTTTAAAAGCCATCATCGATTCAACTTGAAGTTCGTTTTCTGCGCATACAGTAAACTTGGCCATGGTGGGACTTCCTGGTTGTTAGTGAAACTGGGGGATCACAAATCGTGATCCGGATTGACAATCATAGTTCTCATATAGGCGGGAGGGAACCCGGTTCTGCGTAGCACTCCGGAGAAGAATTCCTGCTCCACATCAAAGCCTCGCATAATTCGCGCCAGGCCAGGGTGCTTGATGTTTTGCGCATCATAGGCCGGGGCCGGAAAGATTTTCACCACGCCCCCCGGTTTCAGCACACGGTGAAATTCCCGAAAAATGCTCTCGAGAATATCCTCATCCGCAATCCAGGCGAATAGCACGTAACACGACAATACCAGGTCGACCGATCCGTCCTCGAAGGGCAAATCATCCGCCAGCGTACCGATGCCCTTCTCCAGGCCCGGGGCATCGGGATTCATTTTTCCGCCGCCGGTGGCGATAATCTTGCCCCGGTCGAACGGGCCAAGCTTGAACCCCTCCGCCAGTTTCGGGTCGATACCGTAAAAATCCACCCCGGCCCTGTGACAGGCCTGGAACATGGAATTCGCCACATAGGGTGTCAGCCCGCAGCCGATATCGAGGATACATTGTCCCTGTAATTCCCCCAGCACCGTGGCGGAAGACTTATTGTCAAAAAAGATTTTACGGTAGTAGGCAAAAGACCTTCCGGTGCTGATCACGGGAAGCGAAAACCGATTGTAAACACGAGCCAGGCCACCCAGTGTCCGAAAGGTCATATCGGCAAGAGCCGGGTGGATTTTACTTTCCAACATAGGAATTTCCATCGTTTTTATCAGCGGGCTTTACCCAGCTGAGCAAACGGTTATTGGCGGGCATGGTGTGATCGGCCCGCAAATGAAAACCGCTGGCCTGCGCCAATTCATTCACCGCTTCAAAATCGCGAATGGCGCTTGCCGGGTCGCGCCCGGCAAGCCACTGGTCAAAACGGGCATTGCTGTCGCTGGTATAGCGGCCGCCATAGTTGAACGGGCCGTATACGCAAAGAATCGCCTCCGGGCCGAGGCACAGGCCGGCGCTCCTGAAAAAGTCCTCGACCGCAGGCCAGCCCATGATATGCAGCGTATTGGCAGAAAACAGGCCATCGAAGCTACCCGGCGCCGGCCAGACATCGGCACTGACATCCAGGCTCAGCGGCGCGACTGCATTGGCGGGACCATCGGCCAGCCAACAGAGAATGCCGTCGTGATGCATCGGCAGGTCCGAGGTCTGCCACTCGAGCCAGGGCATGTGGGCGGCAAAATACACCGCGTGCTGCCCCGTGCCACTGCCGATTTCCAACACCTTGCGGCTGGCAGAAAACTCGTCTTGCAACACCGCTAATATGGGTGTCTTGTTATTTTCACAGGCCTGGCTAAATGGCTTGTCCATCAGCCCCGGGTAAATACCCACTCCCGACTGGAGGATAGCTCCTCATTGTAGCGATAACCGTCCTCGTCGAACGCCTTGATATCCGGCGGCAAGTCCAGCCGTTTGCGAATGATGTAGGACGCCATCATGCCCCGCGCCTTTTTCGCCAGGAAACTCACCACCTTGTACTTGCCGTTCTTGTTCTCCTTGAATACCGGGGTAATCACCTCGCAACGCAGGGAGTGAGGCTTGATCGCCTTGTAGTATTCATTGGAGGCCAGGTTGATCAATACCTCGCTACCGGATTTCTGGATGGCCCGGTTGACGGTGTCGGTAACCTTGTCGCTCCAGAAATCGTACAGATTCTCGCCGCGGCGGTTTTTCAGCCGTGTCCCCATCTCCAGGCGGTAGGCCTGGATCAAATCCAGCGGCCGCAGCGCGCCATAGAGGCCGGACAGAATACACAGGTGGGCCTGGGCAAAGGCAAAATCCTCCTGGGTATAACGCTCGGGGTTGAGCCCGGTGTAGACATCGCCCTTGAAAGCCAACACCGCCTGTTTGGCGTTGCTCAGGGAAAAAGGTCGTGACCAGGCCTGGTAGCGATCGTAGTTGAGCTCGCCCAGCTTATCGCTGATCGACATCAGGGCGCACAATTCGTGGGGCGCCATCTGCTTGAGCTGGGTCACCAGTTTTTGCGCATCGTCCAGTAACAGGGGCTGGCTGGTTTTGCGGGTGGCCGGCCTGGACTCAAAGTCCAGGGTCTTGGCCGGGGATAGTACGACGAGCATAAAAGGTTAACTCCTGTGGGTGTGCGTGTGTTTTATCTGGTGCTTTGTTTTATCTGCTTATTGTGCCATCAACTATTTGCCGGTGCTTGCAGCCACCAGTTGAGGGGCTCGCCGCTGTGTTCGTCATAGACGTTGCCATAGGACCAACTGGCGTCGCTACTGCCGCTGATGGCCTGGTCGAATACCGACTCCACGCTATCGAAGCCCGCCTCTATCGGCAGGGAATAGACCAACAGCTTTGGCGCGTTGACATCGCGGCGCCCTTCCAACTGGGTGACCTGCGGCGTCAAAGCGGCATCCAGCACGGCTGAATCGGTCCTGCTGTATACCCGCACAGCGATGTTGCCCCCCCGGCGCAGGACTTTAAATGTCCCGGCCCGCTTCGATAGCAATTCAATGGTATCGCCTCGCGCCACGCCACGAACAAAGCCCGGGGAGTGTAACAACAGATAGCGATCATTGTCTGCCCGGCGCACCGCCAACTTCTCATACACCGGCTCGCCGTCGGCCCGGGTTCCCGCATAGAGCTCGATGATAGAATGTTGCTGATCCACAGAGGCCGGCACCCGCCGCGTAAACGGCCTAGTATAGCACCTCCTTGGCTCGCACAGCGCTGTCGGGCCACGGGACAACACCAGACACGCTGATTCGGGTACAATTCCATCGCCCCGGCAGACAAAATGGAAAACATGACATGACCAGTAAAGACATGGCCCAACAGGCCGAACTCTATATCACCGCGGTGAACCAACACGATATCTCCATCATCGAGGAGCTCTATAGCGATGACGCCACCGTGGAGGATCCAGTCGGGTCCGAACCGAGGCGGGGCAAGGAGATCATCGCCATGTATCGAGAGGCCTTCTCAAAGAACATTCGCGCCGAGCTTACCGGCGCGGTCCGCGTCGCCGCCAACTTCGCCGTGTTTCCATTCCACATTGCCCTGGACAACGGTGATTCAACCCTCGAAATCGAGGTGATCGACCTGTTCGAGTTCGACAGCGATGGCTACATCCGCAGCATGAAGGCCTTCTGGGGGCCGGACAATCTGACAACAACCGCATGACCCGGGGCTTCGCCCCCGCCGCCCGATCCCTGGATCGTATCGCCCGGGCCACGGGTAGTGTCGCGGCCTGGCTGTGTCTCGCCATGGCCGGGGTGACGGGGGCCGTGGTCATCATGCGCTATGGCTTCGATACCGGTTCAGTGGCGCTGCAGGAAGCCATCACCTATCTCCACGCTTCGGTATTTATGCTGGGGGCGGCACTCACGCTGCAGCGAGGCGGTCACGTGCGGGTGGATATCTTCTACCGGCGTTATTCCCGCCGTACCCGCGCCTGGATCGATAGCGTCGGCACCATCGTCTTCCTGCTGCCCCTGTGTGTGTTTATCGGCTGGGTCAGTTGGCACTACGTACTGCAGTCCTGGTCCATCGGTGAGACCTCCGGCGACCCGAGCGGCCTGCCGGCGGTCTATTTGCTGAAGTCCCTGATCCCGATTATGGCGGCAACGCTGATTATCCAGGGCACTGCCGAGATCCTGCGCAATCTTGCGGTACTCACCGCAGAGCCATCCGGCATCGACCCCAACGCGTCCGGGGACTAACCCATGGCCCAGTATGCCTCCCTGGTGATGTTTGCACTGGTTTGCCTGATGCTGATGCTAGGCTACCCGGTAGCCTTTACCCTGGGCGGAACGGCATTGATAGCCGCGGCGCTGGGAATTCTCGCCGGACACTTCGACCCCTCCTTCCTCACCGCCATGCCCAATCGCCTGTTCGGTATCATGGCCAATACGACACTGACTTCGGTGCCCCTGTTTATCCTTATGGGCGTGATGCTGCAGCGCTCGCGCATTGCCGAGGAGTTGCTGGAAGCGATGGGCACATTGTTCGGCCAGTTGCGGGGCGGCCTCAGTATTTCGGTGATCCTGGTCGGCGCGATGCTCGCCGCCAGCACCGGGATCGTCGGCGCCACCGTCGTCACCATGGGCCTGATGTCCCTGCCGACCATGCTGAAACGCGGTTACGACCCCGCCGTCGCCACCGGGACTATCTGCGCGACCGGAACCCTGGGCCAGATTATTCCCCCCTCCATCGCCCTGATTTTACTCGGGGATACGCTCTCCAACAGCTATCAACAAGCCCAGTTGAGCCTGGGCAACTTTGCTCCCGATACCGTCTCGGTGGGAGACCTGTTCGTCGGCGCCCTGATTCCCGGGCTGATCCTGGTGGCCTTTTACATAAGCTATGTATTGCTGCTGGCCTGGCGGCGTCCCGATTCCATGCCCGCCGTCGAGGAAACCGGGCATGGCCGCAGCCTGTGGAAAGCCATCCTGCCGCCGATCCTGCTGATTCTCTCGGTACTGGGCTCTATCCTCAGCGGCGTGGCAACCCCAACCGAGGCCGCCGGGGTGGGTGCCCTGGGGGCGACGATACTGGCCGCCGCAAGAGGTCAGCTGAGCCGGCAGACACTCCTGCAAAGCGGTATGGATACCATGGAAACCACCGCCATGGTGTTTATGATCCTGATTGGCGCCGCCGTATTTTCACTGGTGTTTCGAGGTTTCGGCGGCGACGCGACCATAGAACAACTGTTTCAGCAACTGCCGGGCGGCACCCTCGGCGCCACCCTGGTGGTGATGCTGGTGATCTTCCTGCTCGGCTTTATCCTCGACTTTATTGAGATCACCCTGGTGGTGGTACCCATCATCGGCCCCATCCTGCTCGGCATGGGCGTCGACCCGATCTGGCTGGGCATTGTCATCGCCGTCAATTTGCAAACCTCGTTCCTCACCCCGCCCTTTGGCTTCGCCCTGTTCTATTTACGCGGCGTGGCCCCTGATGAGGTGCGCACCGCGGATATCTACCGTGGCGTCGCCCCCTATATCCTGTTGCAGTTGGCGCTGATACTGCTACTCTTTGCCTGGCCGGGGCTTGCCACCTGGCTACCCGGGCTGGTCTACGGTTAGACAACTCAAATAACACCCCCGCCCTCAACCAGGAACGTACTATGGCCATGATCGATACCTCCCCCAAACCCACCGGTGAGCTGGTGCTGCAAACCATCGCCATGCCCAGGGATACCAACGCCAATGGCGATATCTTCGGCGGCTGGCTGGTTTCACAGATGGACCTGGCGGGTGGCGTGGCCGCCAGCAAACGCGCCGGAGGCCGGGTCGCCACCGTCGCCATCGACCGTATGAGTTTTATGGTATCGGTAAGAGTGGGCGCGGTAGTCAGCTGCTACGCCCATATCCTGTCCATCGGCAGCAGTTCAATCGAGATCAATATCGAGGTCTGGGCCTCCTACGCCGTGGAAAACGAGGCCACCAAGGTGACCGAGGGGACGTTTATCTTCGTCGCTATCGACGAGCATGGCCGCACCCGGGCTGTCGCCAAGTAGCGCTCGGCGAAGACTGCCGCGCTATTGCCCTGACGCCTGATCCCTGGCCTCAAGATAGGCCTTCTCGGAAATGCGGTGATATTGTTCGACGTTGTCCTGGTAGCGGCGAAAGGATTCATAGACTTCTGCGCTCTGGGGGTCCTCGGCGACGAGTTCGGCGATCACTTCCGCGGAGAGTCGTTTCAATTCCCGCAACACCTCGTCGGGTAATTTGCGCAACTCCACGCCGTGTTCCTCTACCAGGTTTTTCAGGGCCTGGTTATTGAGGGCGGTGTATTCATCCAGCATATCCTGGTTCATCGCCCGTGCCGCCACCACCACGATCTCTCGTAGATCCGCTGGCAACACATCCCAGGCATTTTTATTGACGATCAGTTCGAGTGTCGGCCCGGGTTCGTGCCAGCCGGGATAATAGTAGTATTTGCCCACCTCGTGGAGGCCGAGGGCTCGATCGTTATAAGGCCCCACCCACTCGGTGGCATCGATAACCCCGGTTTGCAGGGACGTATAAATCTCGCCCCCGGGGATGGTAACGGCACTGCCGCCGGCACGGCTGAAAACCTTACCCGCCAGGCCCGGAATGCGCATCTTGAGTCCGGCGATATCCTCCAGGCTGTTGATTTCCCGGTTGAACCACCCCGCCATCTGCACCCCGGTATTGCCCCCGGCCAGCGGCACCAGATTGAAGGGCTCATAGGCCTTGCGCCACAATTCAAGACCACCGCCATAGTGCAACCAGCCGTTCATCTCCTGGGCGGTGAGGCCGAAGGGCACTGTGGTAAAAAAAGGCGCGACCGGCAATTTTCCGCCCCAGTAATACGCCGCGCCATGACCCATCTCAGCGCTACCCTGGGAGACCGCCTCGAACACCTGCATGGCGGGTACGATCTCTCCCGCCCCGTAGACCTTGATCGTCAGCCGCCCGTCACTCATTCGGCCGACCCACTCGGCAAAGCGCTGGGGCCCGGTGCCCAGGCCGGGAAAGTTCCTCGGCCAGGTGGTCACCATTTTCCACTGGTAGCGGGTTTGCATGCCGGTATCTACCGTATCGCCGCCTTGCATCGACACCTCATGGCTGCGATCCCGTACCCACAGCCCAAACACCAGCACCAGGGCCGCCAGTAACGCCAGGATCACCACGGGCATCGCCCTGTTCATCGTCTGCCCCCGCATCAGCAATCGCACCATTTCGCATCAGGCATCATGCGACCGGCTCCAGTTTGGCGTACTGCAAAACCAGCCACTTCGACCCCTCGTCATCAAAGTTGACCTGGATACGCGCATGCTGGCCCTGGCCTTCGAGCTGCAATACCGTGCCCTCACCGAATACCGGGTGGTTGACCCGCTGGCCGAGGTTGATGTCCCCCGCCGGCACCGCTGTCATCGCCGACGGGGACAGCGGCGTACTGACACTTCCGCCAAGACGCACCTGCTGCAACAAATCAGTGGGGATCTCGCGGATAAATCGCGACGGCGCATTGTAGTTATCTTTGCCGTGGAGCCGGCGGCTCTCGGCATAGGTCAGGTACAGCTGTTCCATGGCCCGGGTGATACCGACATAACAAAGCCGGCGCTCTTCCTCGAGCCGACCGGGTTCCTCGATAGACATGCGGTGGGGAAACAGGTTCTCCTCCATACCCGCGACGAATACCAGCGGAAACTCCAGTCCCTTGGCCGAGTGCAGGGTCATAAGCTGTACCGAGTCCTCGTACTCATCGGCCTGGCGTTCCCCCGCATCGAGTGCCGCGCTGTCGAGAAACTGCTGCAGCGGACCGGTGTCCTCCCCGGTATTCCACTCGAAAGCCCGGGTCGCCGATACCAGCTCCTCGAGATTTTCGACCCGCGCCATGCCGCGCTCGCCCTTTTCATTGCGATGAAAATCGAGCAGGCCACTGGCGCTGATGACATGGTCCGCCAGCTCGTGCAAAGCGAGGCCCCCGGTATCCGCGTCGAGTTGTTGGATCAGGGCAATGAATTGTGCCAGCGCCGCACCGGCGCGTTTACTCAGGCCGGAGGATTCCAGCAACTGAACCGCGGCGCGCCAGAGCGACAGTTGCTGCCCGCGGGCATACTGGCGCAGCTGGTCCAGCGTCTTGTCGCCGATGCCCCGCGTCGGCGTGTTGATGACCCGCTCGAAAGCGGCATCGTCGTTTCGATTGAGCATCAGGCGCATATAGGCCAGTGCGTTGCGGATCTCGAGGCGGTCATAGAATCGCTGGCCACCGTAGACCCGATAGGGAATCGCCGAGCGCAACAGGGCATCTTCCAGGCTGCGGGACTGCGCATTGGAGCGGTAGAGTATCGCGCACTCCGCCCGCTGCCGGCCCTGGCCGATCCAGTGCTCGATGCGGTTGACGATAAAATTGGCCTCATCGACCTCGTTGAACCCGGCGTAGAGCGAGATCAACTCCCCCTGCTCGCCGTCGGTCCACAATTCCTTGCCCAGGCGGTCGGAGTTATTACTGATTACCGCATTGGCGGCCTGGAGAATATTCGCCGTGGAGCGGTAATTCTGCTCCAGGCGAACGATGCTGGCGCCGGAAAAATCTTTGCTGAACTGGTGGATGTTTTCTATTTTAGCGCCGCGCCAACCGTAGATGGATTGGTCGTCGTCCCCCACCGCGGTTACCGTCACGGAGTTGCCGGCCAAAACCCGCAGCCAGGCATATTGAATGGTATTGGTGTCCTGGAATTCGTCCACCAGCATAAAGCCGAATCGCTGCTGGTAGTGGGCGAGAGTCTGCGGATGGTTCAGCCAGAGCTCGTGGGAGCGCAACAACAGTTCACCAAAATCCACCATGCCTGAAAGTTCGCATTGCTCTTCATAGGCACGGTATATCTGCAACATGGTTTTGGTATAGGGGTCCCCCCAGTCCTCGACATGGGCGGCGCGGTGGCCCTCGTCTTTCTGGGCGTTGATAAACCATTGCGCCTGCCGCGGCGGCCATTTACTGTCGTCGATATCCAGGGCGCGCATCACGCGCTTGATCACCCGCAATTGGTCGTCGGCATCGAGTATCTGGAAGGCCTGGGGCAGGCCGGCATCGCGCCAGTGGGTTTTCAACAGGCGGTGGGCGAGGCCGTGAAAGGTGCCGACCCACATTCCCCGGGTCGATATACCCAGCAACTCCTCGATGCGGCTGCGCATTTCCCGGGCGGCCTTGTTGGTAAATGTGACCGCCAGGATGCCGTGGGCCGAGGCGCCCTCGGTCTGGATCAGCCAGGCGATGCGGTGTACCAGCACCCGGGTTTTGCCGCTACCGGCCCCCGCCAGTATCAACTGGTGGCCGGCCTCACCGCACACCGCCTGGCGCTGGGGTTCATTGAGGGAATCGAGTATACGCGTCACATCCATCGGCGCATTCTAGCCCGGAAGCCAGAAAGGACACTAGTACCCAATGGTGCTTACTTAAGA
>JAUXCW010000284.1 GCA_030618705.1 Gammaproteobacteria bacterium
GACGCAAAGAGGTAACAACCGCTTTCACCGCAAGTGGGCCATTATTGCAGATTTGCGCTGCCATTTTTTTCGCCTCGGCAAGCGCCTGCCCCCTGGGCACGACACGGTTTATCAGGCCAAAATCCAAGGCCTGCGGTGCGGTGATGTGCTCACCCAGCAACAGTAACTCCGCCGCCTGGCAATAGGATATTTGTCGGCGCAGGCGAACCGTCGAACCGGCCTGGGGATAGAGGCCACGAGCGACTTCGGTGACGCCAAAAATGGCGTCCTCGGCGGCGATGCGCAGATCGGTGCCCTGCAGTATTTCAGTACCGCCGGCCAGGGCGTAACCCTCTACCGCCAGGATAATCGGCTTGCAGGGCTGGTTGTCCCGCAACAGTGCCTGCCAGTGCAGGTTGGGCACCGTTGCCATCAACTCCATAAACTCCTCGGTACTGCGATGACCGCCCTCGGCGGCTTTTAAATCCATGCCGGCACAAAAGGTATCGCCATTGGCGGTCAGGATTGCGCAGTAGAGCTCATCATCCTCGTCGAGTTTACGCCACGCGCGATACATACCCAGCAGCATTTCCGGGGTGAAGGCGTTCTTCTTTTCCGGCCGGTTGAGGGTGACGAGCAGGACGTGACCCTCCTGCTCGACAATGCAGTTGCTGGTGCTGATATCCAATTCATTCATGTGCTTTTTCTCGCCGCAATGGATCAAATTTTTAGGACGCGATGCCAGGGCCGGCCAGATAATGGGCCAGTTGATTGGCCCTGTCATCTAATTGCCGATACGTGAGCCGACTACCCCGAACCTCGGCCTGACGCACGGGAAGTGCCGAATTTTGCGGAATCGTTATTCTGTCAGGGCTTGTCCGCGCTGACGATCCACATGGCAAAGAATTGAGCGCCACCGCCATAGGCATGGCCGAGGGCGGTTTTAGCGCCCTCGACCTGGTGCTCACCGGCATCGTTTCGCACTTGCAGGGCGGCCTCGGCAAACCGGATCATGCCGGACGCGCCGATGGGGTTGGAAGACAACACGCCACCGGAGCAGTTCCAGGGGGTATCGCCGCCCTCATCCAGTGAGGTGACACCCTCCATGGTCAGCTTCCAGCCCTCGCCCTCAGGGGCAAAGCCAAGATTCTCCAACCACATCGGTTCATACCAGGAAAACGGTACATAGACTTCCGCACAATCGAGGTCCTTGCGCGGGTCGCTGATGCCGGCCTGCTTATAGACATCGGCCGCGCAGTCGCGCCCGGCCTGCGGATTGACTTCTTCACGCCCCGCATACATGGTCGGCTCCGAGCGTACCGCCGTGCCGCGAATCCAGGCCGGAGCCCTGGGTGAGTCGCCGACGAGGGACTCGTGGGCGATCACCATGGAACAGGCGCCGTCGGATGAAGGACAGGCCTCCAGGAAGCGGATCGGGTCCCACAGCATGGGTGACTCCTCCACCATCGCCATGCTGATGTCCTCGAGGTGAAGATGCGCATTGGGATTGCGCAGGGCGTGTTTGCGATCCTTGGTCGCGACCTTGATGCCGACATCGTAGGGGGCGCCGGAACGGCGCATATACTCGCGGATAATCGGTGCAAAATAACCACCGGCGCCGGCGTTCAGGTGCGGTGAAAAGGGTTGCGGGTTGGACAGCGCCCACATGGCGTTGGATTCCGACTGCTTCTCAAAGGATACCGTGAGTACGCGTTTGAAAACGCCGCTTTGCACATAGGAGGCGGCGACAATCGCGGTGGAGCCACCGACCGAGCCGGCCGTATGCACCCGCAACATCGGCTTGCCGTTACACCCCAGCGCATCCGTCAGGTAGAGTTCCGGCATGACGACGCCCTCGAACATATCCGGGGCCTTGCCGAGAATAACGGCATCGATATCGTCCCAGTCGAGTCCGGCATCGTCCAGTGCGTTGCGGGCCGCTTCCCGTACCAGACCGGCAATCGATACATCAATACGTTTGGTCTGGTATTTGGTTTGTCCTATACCGACAACTGCTGCTAATTCAGCCATTACTCCGCCTCCAATACCACGACCATGTTTTGCTGCAAGCAGGCTCCGGATGTGGCATGGGCCACTCCTCGCCCGGCCTCACCCGCACAAATCCGCATTGCCACCTCGCCGATGCGGTCGAGCCCGGCCGCCATCATCAGGTTGCCCGCCAGTACACCGCCGGACAGGTTGACCCGGGTATCCTCCGACAGGCCGAGGGCTCGTTCGAGGATGATTTCCTGGTGGCTGAAGGGCGCATGCAATTCCGCGATATCGACCGGACCTTGGGCCACCCCAGCCGCCGCCGCGGCCTGCTCCGTGGATACCGAGCGAGTCAGGTCACGGGCGCCGAGGTTGTTGCTCTCGATGCGATGGTCAATGCCTTTGATGACGGCATAGGGATGCCCCAGCGCCCTGGCCTTTTCCACGGTACAGATCACCATGGCCGAGGCGCCATCGGACACCGGACAGCAATCGTGCTTGCGCAGCGGCGATACATACATGGGTTGCGCCAGCAATTCATCGATAGTGACATCGCCCGCGAGCTGGGCATTGGCGTTATTGCGGGCGTTGCCGCGGGAGCGAACCACGACTTCGGCCATATCGGTCTCGCTGATGACGCCGGCGTCGAGCATTGCCCGCGCCTGCAATCCGGCCAGGCTTATGCTGTCGGGCCACAGGGGCGCCAGGTAGTATGGGTCCAGCTGCAAAGACAACACGCTGGGTAAATCACCGGGGGATGATTTGGCAAAGCCGTAGACCAGCGCGGAATCGGCCTGGCCCATCTGGATTTTTAACCAGGCCTCGTACAGGGCCCAGGCGGCGTCCATTTCGACATGGGACTCCTTGATCGGCGGCACCGCCCCCAGCGCATCGACACCCGAGACAAAGGCGAAGGAAGCGCCCTGCAAATAATCGCAGCTGCCGGAGCAGGTAAAATCCACATCCTGTACCGACTCGAGCCCGGCGTCCGCCAGCGCTTTTTGCACCACGGGCATAATGAGCTCCACTTCGTTCAGGGCACCGGCATCACCAACCATGGGCGACTGTGCCCAGGAAATAACGGCCACGTCACGCATATCTATCTCCCAATTTGTTCAGGATCGATGTCGGCTTCATCGATGGGCTTGAAATAAATAATATTGTCCATCGCATAGGTCCACTCGGATTCGGGCTTCCATACCGCCTGCACGCGCTGGCCGATACGAACGTCCTCGTTATTGCATTCGCTGATGAGGTGGATAAAGGAGATGTTGGCGCCATCCGGCACCACGTTGGCAATGATATAGGGCGGCTTGATCGGGTTACCCGGGATCGGGATGTAGACAATGGTGAAAGATTCCACCGTTGCCTTGTCCGACAGGACGACATCCTCCCCGGTGGCGACACCGCAGCGAGCACAGGACCCGCGCGCCGGCACGTACACGGCATCGCAACCGGGGCATCTTTGCCCGATCAACACACCCTGTTTGAGCCCGTGCAGGAAACGGCTCGTGGCACTGCCGGCGGTAAAGTTGTAGTCGAGGTAAATCGGCGCATCCATCATGGTAATGCCGGTCTTGTCTTCGCTCACAATCGATTCTCCCTATACCGGTTCGAAACAGGCAATATCGGTGATATGGCCACGGGTGGTTTCCGCCCAGCGTAGCTTTACCGGCATCCCGGTGGACATGGCGGACTCGCTACCGGCATCGACCATGTGCAGCATGGGCACGTCGGCGCCATCGATCACCACCTGGGCAAAAGCAAAGGGTTTGTCCATCAGGTGCTTGGCACGGGGCTCGTTCACCCATACCCAGGACTGGACGATACCGGTATCGCCCAGCTCGACGTAATCCTGCAGTGCCTCGGCGGTAACCGGGTCGTATTCCGCCGGTGGCACATAGACCCTGCCGTCGGAGCCGCGATTGCCCACCAACTGTTTGTTTTTCAGCGCCGTGAGAAAGTGGCCGACGACCGGGCCGGTGGATCGGGTGTAGGTGAAACCGAGTTCAAAGCGCTGGCTAAGAACATCGGGAGAGGTTTGCGACATAGTCTGCTCCCTGCTATCAGGTAGGTCGTTACGTTCCGGGCGAAGCTGTTTTATCGTGTTATAGCGATGCGAAAGCATAACCGCTCTCGCGGTAAATTGGCTTAAATCCCCGTAATCTTTTCAGCGCCCATCGCCGCTTCCATAGTGGCGGCATTATACCCGGCGAGCTGTTTCGCGCGGTCAGCACCCGGGCCGCTATAGCGCCGATTCATCGTCGACTGAAGCCAATAGCTCGCCGGGAAGCGTGTTCACTTACGCTTGCTCCGGGACTTTTGCTTGCGCACATGGCTCATCATGCGTTGACGCTTGCGCTGCTGGCGAGGCGAAAGCGTATTGCGCCTGCCCGCATAGGGGTTTTCATGGCCGCGAAACTCTATCCTGACCGGTGTGCCGAACAGTTTCAGCTCTCGGCGATAGATCTTCTCGAGGTAGCGCTTGTAGCT
>JAUXCW010000056.1 GCA_030618705.1 Gammaproteobacteria bacterium
CTGGAACTCATCGACCATGACCACCGGATAGCGATCCGCCACGGCCTGCGCCAGGCGCCGACCGCTAGCGGCCGAGGCCAGTGCGCTATCCAGCCCGGTGAGCAGGTCATCCGGTGACAGCTGGTTCAGCTCCAGTTTGGCCTGCAACAGGGCCTTGCCGATATCCTCGATACCCCGACGCAAAAGATCAATGCGCAGGGCTTCCCTGGCGTCGGCGAATGCCTCAGCCAGTTCTCGACAGAGATCGAAAGCCCGGTGCTCCGGTGCCTGGTCTTTGTTTGCCTTCGACATTGCGCCGCGAATACTGTCCGGCACCCACAGTTCCCAGGACTCACCCCTGGGAGCAATAAACTCCAGCGCATCGGATTGACAGAATCGCTCCATGGCCTCGATGCGCTCCGGGTCGCCCGGCTTTCTACTCTTGAGAAACGGTGTCTGCCGCAGTAGGTCGGATACACCCTCCTCTATCCAGAGGCGCTTCAACTCCTCGACTTTCCCCCGCAGTACCTGGCCGTCAGTGGCCTGCCAGCTAGACTCCGGCTCGAGCAACAACTCCTGGCTACCGAGAAAGGGCGCGACCGCCCTCAGCAGTTCCGCCGGGGATGTCCACCCCCTCGGCAACAAGGCCACGGAGTCGGGGCCGAGGACCGCGATCTGCTGGCGCCAGAAATCCTCCGCCGCCCGCTGTCGCAGCACCGTTTCATCGATAACCATTTCAAGGTCGAAGGCCATGCCGCTTTCGAAAGCGTTATCCGCCAACACCCGGTGACAAAAGCTGTGGATGGTGTAGATAGCCGCCTCGTCCATTTGCCGCCTCGCGGCATCGAGCAATGTGCGGGCCGCCGCCACATCGGCATGACACGCTATCAGGCGGGTAATAAATTCATCTGCGGAATTACCCGCGGTAAAAGCTTCGAGGGCGTCGACGATACGCCGCCGCACCCGCTCGCGCAGTTCCTCTGTCGCCGCCGTGGTAAACGTCACCACCAGGATTTGATCGACGGTCAGGGGCTGCCCCCGGCCGATGCCCAGCAATAAACGCAGGTAGAGGTTGGCGATGGTATAGGTCTTGCCGGTGCCGGCACTGGCCTCGATCAGGCGCATTCCACTGAGAGGAAAAGACAGTGCATCCAGTGGCCGGGCGCTCATGATTCATACTCCAGGGCGGTGAGGGCGGGTTCGACCAGCTCTCGCGCCAGGGTTTCGAAGTCTCCCTCCAGCAGCGACGGCCAACTGAAGCAGCGAGCAAAATAAGCGTCACCCCCCTCTCCCGGAACATGCTGGTTGCCGTGCCAGGCGGACTCGGCCGCGTGCCGCGCCTTGTCTGTATCGGCGTGCTTTGCCATGGACGCGAGCCAGGCGCTGGCGGTTTCGGGTAGCAGCGGCAGGGGCCGCTGCATCCCCTGTTGGTAGCGATGCAGCAGGTTTTGCAGCCATTGCCGCCCCTCCCCGGCATCAATGGGGGCGAACCACCGAACACCCTCACTATCGACCAGGTATGAGCTTACGGCAGCGCCGCCGGCATTGGCAACGGCATGGCGCAACCACTGCTGGAGAATTTGTCGCCCGCGGAAAACCCCGGGGCGCCAGCTCACCAATCGATCACCGTAGAACGGCCCAAGCTCACCCTCGATACGGTACTCACCGATATCCAGCGCCAGCGAGAGAAGCTCCGGCGGTTGTTTCACCAGCGGCTCGACAAGCTGGCTGACAGCCGCGGAGCGGGACCAGATCACGGACAGCGCCGATTCGCCGGGGCCACCCAGCGGCGCGACACCCGATGCCCGACAGTGTCGCTCCCACTCCTCCCCGGAAACCCCCTGCAATTGGCTGCCGATAGCGTCCTGCCCCAGCTGGAATCGATCGAGACCATCCAGTTCCAGCACCTCGGTGTCCGACAGCTCGTCGTCGACAATGTCCAGGTAGACGCCAAGGCGCTGGCGTAAAAACGCCCTGCAGGGGTTGGCGATAAAACCCTGCAAGCTTTCCAGCCGAATCCGCTTGCCGGAGCCGCTGTCCGCCGGCACCGACTGCCGGCCCCAGGGAGGTTCGGCGACCTCGTCACGATTGGCAACGGCGTTGAAGTATTCCCCGGCATAACTGAACCAGGGGAGTGATGCGGCCTGGAAATAACGCTGGTCAAAGGGCTGCAGATGATGCGCTGTCACCAGTTGCGCCAGGACTCGCTGTTCGAGCTCCGCAGTGGGCAGGTGCTGGTCACCCTCGCAAACCGCATTGCTGCGACAGTAGTCCAGCAGCTCGCTCAACAGCACGGAGGCAACCTTGTCGGAGTTGTCCAACTCGTCGCGTCCGGTATAACTGATATACAGGCGATCCCTTGCCGACAACAGGGCCTCGAGCATCTGGTAGCGGTCGTCACTGCGTCGATTGCGGTCGCCACGCCGCGGTTTGTCCGTGGCGATCAGGTCGAAGCCGGGCACAGTCTGCCGGCGCGGGAAATCCTGGTCGTTCATCCCCAGGATACACACGATACGGAAGGGAATACTGCGCATCGGCATCAGGCTGCAAAAGCTGATACCCCCGGCGAGGAAGCCGTAGCTGCCACCGGGTCGATCGAGGCATTGCTGTAACAAGCTCCGCAGCAGGGCCGGGCCGATGGCCTCCTCCAGGCTGCCGATAACGTCCTCGTCGAGCAGGCCGGCAATGGCCTGTCGCAGACCGTCCAGCGCCAGGGCCTCCTCCTCGCCGGGATCGAACATATCGTCGATACACCGATTGAGCAAACGACACCAGGCCGGCCAGCTCTGTTCGGCCTCAAAGGCCCGGCGCCAATACCCCAGCCTGTTGAGAAATTGCTGTAAGCGCCCGAGCAACTCCCCACTGCCGGCATCCACTTCGTCGCTGGGCAAAATACCCTGGTAGAGCCCGTCGGCAGCCCGCATGCCGTAGCCGAGAAACAGGCGATCGAGGCCAAATTGCCAGGTGTTGGCTGGCTCCGGCGGCAAGCCCAGGGCTTGTTTCTCATCACCATCCCAGGCCCATCGAATGCCGCTGGACTCGATCCAGTGGCTGATGCGATTAAGCTCGGACGGGGAAAAACCAAAACGCCGGGCGATGGCGGGCACATCGAGCAGGTCGATGATTTCCGGGGCGGTAAAACGCGACCGCGGGAGATCCACCAGTGCCAGAAAGCTACGCAGTACAGGGGCCTCGGCCACACTGCTGCGATCGGAAATACTGTAGCGCAGCGGCGGGGTATCCTCGCTACGCTGGCTGAACACGGCGTGCACATAGGGAGCATAGGCGGCGATGTCCGGCACCATCACCACGATATCCCGCGCTCGCAGGTCCGCGTCCGCCGCAAACATGGCCAGCAGCTGGTCCCGTAACACCTCGACCTCACGCATGGCACTGTGACAACTGTGCACCTGCAGGGAATCATCTGTCGCGGTGAGAATAAACCGGTCGACAGCCTCGTCACCAGCTGGCGCCGGCCCCTGCTCGCCCTGCAACTGCAGGATCTGCCGCTGCACGGCTTGCAACAGCGAGGGAGCCGGCGGCGTTGCAAAACAATCCATCACCGGCACATCGCGCTCGACCAGTAAATCGAAGAACTCCCGGCCCTGGTCGCCCCAGGATGCCAGTAGTGGATTGCCGACCTGGTAGTGATCCTCCCCCGAGCTCTCGCCGGCACTGGCGCTGACCGCCCGGCGTCGAGCAAGGGTTTTTTCAGAAACGATATCGCCCCAGTAGTGCTCACAGGGATTCAATGCATAGATATCGACGGGGCAGACCCCGGACAGGGCCACGAGCAAGTCGAGTTGTTGCGGCGGCAGGCTGGACAGGCCAAAGACGGCGACATAGGCCGGCAATTCCGCCGCCTGGATATCGCCACGCAGCAGGCGTTTCCTCACCTGATCGTGAACCCTCGCCCTGTGTATCGCCGCCCCCCCTGCGCGACCACGGATGCGCTGCACCAGGGCACGCCAGAGTAACGGCTGCCAGGCCTGTTCCGGCGGCAGCTCTTCGCCACTATCGTCCTCCCAGGCGAGAATCCAGTCTGGCCGATAGACCAGGTACTGGTCAAACACATCGGCTATACGGTAAGCCAGCTGGTAGCGCTGCAGCTGTTCCTGGCGATGTCCGCCGAGATAGTCTCTCAGTGGTTCGAAACCGGCCTGGTCCAGCATACCCGGCAACAAATCCATGATCTGCCAGCACAGCGCATCCTTGTCAAAGGCTGAATGGGCGGGCAGTTCCGCGCCCATGACCTGGCGGCAAACCTGCCATAGAAAGGCGGCCGGCATCGGCGTCTGCAGGTTGGCCACGATACCCCGGCGAGCCGCCGTTTCCAGGGTCAACCACTGGCGCATGCCCTGGCTCTGCACCAGCACGGTCTGCGGCGCCAGTACCGGCCCGCACCGCGCCGCCTCTGTCAATCGCTCTGCCAATTGATCCAGCAGGTGTTCGGCGCGGTTGGACTGAATCAGTTGCAACATGGCTTGCCGATACGTTCGAGAAACTGGTCAAATTGACTGCAGATCGTATCCAGTACAGACATCAGCCGATGATCACTGTCCAGCAGCAACAGGGGCAAGCCATGGCGCCGGCACCAGCGAATGGCATTATCCACCGGCACGATTTCATCCTGCCAACCGTGTATCACCAGGATATTTTCGGCACAAGGCGCTAACCCATCACTCTCATAGCCCGGCATGAAAACTGCCGGAGCCAGCAGGAACAGACCGTCGGGAGCTTGTAGCGCACAGCGCGCCGCCGCGACATAGGCACCCATGCTCGAACCCACCAGGACCAGTTCGTCATACTCGGCGGGCAGTTCCCGCTGCAGTTTTTCCAGGCGCTCGCCCACCGTATCCATGCCCTGGTAGTCGGGGCTAATCACCTGGTAACCACGCGCCCTGGCCACCTCGGCCAGCGCTTGAATCTTGCTGCCCCAGGGGCCGCTCTCCTTGCCGTGGTTGAAACACACCCAGCGCGTCATGGCCAGAGCTCTGCTAGCGAATTTGTTTTAACGGCAGTTGGCGTTTGATTTAGAGAAAAATCGATAAGACAAGGCCTTCGCTACTTGTGTTTAGGTAGAGAACCGGGACTCCCAAGCCAGAACACGCCGTAAATACATCCATGTAGGCTATTCATCGCCCGGGGGTGCGGGCGCCGGGTCCAACCGGCGCACGGTCCTGCCCTAGGAGTCCCGCTCCCTCCGTCAATATCGGCTAATCCAGCGCCATTTATGTTAAAGACTGTTATTGAGATAGACGATTATAGGGACATGGCATGGCATTGCCAGCAGCGCTGGCCGTGGCAGACAAACTTTTACCGGCCACCGGAAAACGGGGTATGATAAACGGCAAGACGCGCACAGGAGCGACACAAGCATGAACCACGCCTTCAAGTATCTCGTCCTGGCATTGCTGCTGTGCCTCGGTGCCTGCGCCAGTACCAGTGACAAGTTCGACCCTCCCAAGGTAGACCTTGTCGGCCTGGAGCCCATCAATTCGCAATCCGGCCAGCCGCGCTTCCTGGTCGTATTGCGCGTGGTCAACCCCAACGACAAGGACCTGACCCTCAAGGGTGTTTACTACGAGATCAGCGTCGAGGGGCACGAAATTTTTACCGGCGCCAGCGACGGCCAGAGCGTTATCCCCGCCTACGGTGAAAACACCGTCAAATTGGAGGCGGCGCCGAGTTTGTTCGGCGCCATCGGGCTGTTCAAGAGCTTGATCACCGGTGGCGAAAAGCGAGACGCGATCAACTATGAGTTGTACACCAAGATCTCCGTGGCGGGCAGGATGATGCCGCTACGCCTGACCCACAAGGGTAAGCTGGACCTCGGCTCAGCTCCTTCCGGGCCGGGGAAGAGCAACAGCTTCTAGCCCGCCCTGAGCCATCCTGCCCACAGCGATCACCACTGGTAGACAACCGAGATAGTGGTTTCTCGATCCCAGTGATTGGTATCCGGAGACACCACGCGGTTCCAGCGGATGTTGTAAGCCAGCTTGACGGCAATCGACTTGAAAACCGCCATGGTAAGCGAGCTATTGGAGCGAGACACCGTATTTTCATTGCCCTCTTCAACCGACAAGGTCTGGCCGAAGGCGGCGCTGGGACTGATGGTCCATTTGAAATTGGCGGCCAGGCGAATAATGATCTCGTTGTCGAAATCACCGGTGTCAGCAAGCTTGCTGCGCCGATAACCGGGGCCGACCTCGAGGTCGAGTATGGTGACCTCGTTGTTCAGCGCCCTGAGACTATAACCCAGGGAAAGAGAACCCTGGGCGGCGTAGTTGGAGAACTTGTCCTCCTCGTACTGGGCGCGATAAAACACCGAATGGCGATCATCCAGCTTGTGGTTGCTCTGCCAGTATCCAAGGTACTTTTCCGCCTTGCGCTTTTCATCGCTCGATTGATTATAGGCGTCCATATGCAGGGAATGGCGCCAGATTAGCCCGTCTTTACCGAAATCGAAGGAGAAGGTCAGGGTCTGGCCCACGGTGTTACCCGATGTCTCCAGGTAACCGAAATCCATGGTGCCGCCCCAGCGTGGGCTATCCACCATCTCACTCTGGGCCAGCGCTGCAAGCGGAAACACCGACAACACGAGCAGTGCGAGAGCACCTGATTTCCACCTTGCCATCGTTAAAAAATCCTACTCCAAAAAACAAACCGCGCCCATGGGCGCGGTTTACAACTGAAAACAACTTGAGAATAAGTAGCCCTACACGATAAGCTCCACCTCAGACTCAAGGACCTCCGCCTCGAGGGTTGCCATAATGCGATGGTTTGCCTTCGTTTGTTTTTTTGTAGGTTAGCCCTTGGGTATGCGAATAACCTGCCCGGGAAAGATCTTATCCGGATCCTGGATAACCTCGCGATTGGCTTCGAAAATATCAGGATACTTATTGCCGTCACCGAGAAACTTTTTGGCGATGGCATACAGGGTATCACCGGATACGATAGTGTAGTATTCAACCTCTGTGGTCGGTGCAGGTGCGGTCAGTTTATCCGCGTCTACCGCTGATACGCTTTCCATATTGCCCGCCATCAGAACCGTCTTCTCCTTCGCCTCGGCGGACACGGCTTCACCGCTCAAGCCAACCTCGCCGTCATTGTAACTGACCGCCAGGTTGCTAACACCGGGGTTACTGCTCTCTATATTTGCCTTTATCTTTTCGGCAGCATCGTCATCATCGCTTCCGAAGATCTTGTTACCGATATCCCCAACAAAACTGAAAAGTCCCATAATCATTCTCCCTGTTTAAAATTCCCAAAAACCATGCCTTCACATTCAGAATGTAGCTGACGGCATTCTATCAGAAAAACTCAACCGGCCTCCAGTTCAAGCTGGCAGTGAGGCGTGCCCTCATCACCCTCGTCGATGACCGGGTCGAGTAAGAATATCCTGTCGGGGGCGACCCCGGCACCGACCAGCGTTTCCCTCACCTGATCCGATCGCGCCCGGGCCAGCTCCTGGAAATCCCCTTCACTGATTTCCTGCGCTGCCAGCAGGTCCTGCCAAACACGTTCTCGCGTCGCTTGCTGTAACGCAGGCTTGTCCAGCTCCTGTTCGGCCGCAATCTCTTTCGCCAGTTGGCGTGCACTGGTACCCATAGTTTTCTTGTATTGCTTATATACAGGTTTCCAGCTGTGTTCCGCTATCGGCACCGCAATATTCATCTCCTCGAGGTGGGCCGTCAGGCGCGCCTCTCGTAGAGCGGCCCCATCGATCATGGGAACGGCGGTGCCGCGGACCGACACTGATAATTGCGGCCGATCGTTGAGCGCACCGGCCAGCTGGGTCAACTTGCTGGCTTCGGCGGCGCTGAAGTCGCTTCGGCCAGGTTCAAACGGAACATAATCCATATCGTCGCCACCGCCGATCAGGCTACCCAGGGCGGCGAAGGGCGAGGTCACGATCTTGGTAATCAGGTTTACCAGGGCTTTACCGATCAATGCACCGTAGTGAAAATCCGGATCGCCTATGTCACCGCTGACGGGTAGGTTTAAATCGATAACGCCGTTTTTGTCTTTTAACAAAGCAATAGCCAGCACCACGGGCAGCGACGTCGCCGTGGGCGAATCGGTGGAACTCCCCAGCGTGAGCTGGTCGATCACGACCTGGTTTTCAGCCTGTAGCTGCGTACCCTCGATCACATATTTAAAATCGGCATTCAGCTTGCCCTTGTCGATGTCGTATCCGGCATAAGTATCCGAATAGGGGCTGATTGCCGTCAGCTCCATATTGCGAAATGCCAGTTCGAGGTCGACCTGCAGATTTTCCGACAACGGCGCCACCATGCCCCGCAGGGTCACCGGGGCGTAACGGTCCACGGCACCGGTAATATCGACCACCGCCGCCTGGCCACTGGCGGAGCTGACCCCCCGGATAGTTCCCTCGATATCGTAGATGGCGGCCTCGAATGCGCGGGGCAAGGAAAAATCAGCAAAATCCGCGGTGCCGCCATGAAAGTCAATCGAGGCAATATCTACTTGCAAAGGTTCGCCCGCCGCTTTATCACGGGGTGTTTTTGGCTCTGCTGAAGCTGTTGACTCCGTTGGCGACTCTGCGCCTGAATCACCGGCCCCATGCTCCACCGCCAGGCGGCTGAGGTTGGTGCCGCCGTCCTTGAAGATCACCACCCGGGCATAGGCTTGCAACAGCTCCACCTGGCTTATCTCCAGGGTAGCGGGTTTACTCTGCCATGATACGTCATTCAGCTTGAACGCTTCGCCGCTGAGGATTTTTTCTCCCTTGGCAACATCCTCTATCAGCAACTGCGTAACAGCAGCCGTTCCTTTCAGCGTGCTGGTCAATTCCGCCCCATTCTGGGCGACCTGCCCCACTACCTTCGCCTGGAACAACCCACTCTCCAGGCTTATCGCAAAATAGGGTTCGACGTAGGGCATCAAGTCGACGAGCGCAAAGCTCGAGAGCTCCAGCTCGAAATTTGCCCGGGGTGGTTCAATATCCCCGCTGGCTTTGACTAACAAACTGGCCGAGTCGTTGATGCGGGCATCAAGGGCGATACTTTGTATATCCCCATCGGGCCAGGCGAATCCCCGCAACTCAATATTGGTCTGCCCTATGTCAAAATTCACGCGGCGATCTTCTGGCAGTTGATGCTCTATGGACACCAGCGCATCGCGGATAGAGAGCGAATCGACGCCCAGGCTGAAGGCATTGCTCGTTTTATCCGCAATGGCACCGTTGCTACTTACCGCAGCGGAGCTCGCTCCAGGGTCAGCGCCACTACTGTTGGTTTTGGCATCCCCCGCTGCTTGTGGAGTGAATGCCGCCGCCAGCCTGCTTCCTCCATGTTGATCCAGGGTATCTCGCACATGGAGCTGGTCCAGCTGGATTGCGGCGATGTCGACCCGCTTGCGATCGAGATCGAATTCGATACCGGTAAGCTGCAACCGGGGTAGCTCAATTAACTCGGCGGGAGTTGCCAGTCGATCCTTCAACAGCAGATCCTCAACGGTCAATACCCCATCGCCGAGGGTCAGGTTGCCGTCGTAATGATAATTCGTTTTCAACGCTGTCTGGCCGGCCGCCACCTCAAACGCGAGATCCTCCTTGAAGTAACGCCAGATCATCGGCAGCTGCCAACCCGAAATAATGAGGGTACCGCTGGATCGAAGTGGGCTGAGTTCGATTTTTCCGTGCCACTCGATCAACTCGGTGCGCGAGGTGGATGCACTGATCGCGTATGGCGCCCCCGGTCGCACCAGGGTGCTCAGGTCCCTGACATCGATATCAACCGGCCCGAATTGTTCAGAATAAGGCTCTCGCTTGCTGTCGTCGGCAAAGCGAAGATTGATTTGCTCGAGCAGTAGATGGCGAACCAACACTCGCGGCAGGCCGCTATCAGGCTCTACTTCCGCATCGCCGGTATGAGCAGAGTCGGCGGTAGATGCCTGAATCAATTGCTCGATGTACTGCTGCCAATTGAATTCCCGCTGCTGATTCATGCGTCCAAATAGCGCAGGATTGATAACGGCGACCTCGTCCAGCACCAGGGCGCGGAGAATGAGCGATTCCAGCGACACGTTCACCCTTAGCTGTTCAATCTCAAGCGGTCTGCTGTCGTCATCCTGTAACAGGCTGATACCGTCAGCGGTAGCGCCAAGGGTAAGTGGATTGAGCATGAGCCGGTCAATCTGCGCGGTAAAAGATTGGGTACTGAGAGCCTGCTGCAACTGCTGGCGGATAAAATCCGGCAGTACGAACGCCACTATGCCGACCAGGCAACTATAGACGATCGCCAGCCCACTGATGACCGAAATCAGTCGTCCTCGCCAGCTCCGCTGTGCACTATCCGCTGATGCTTGCTGTACCATAAGCCCTATGAACTCCCGCCTGGCCGATCAGTCTAACACTACCTGGCCCGGACAACCCGCTGTTGCCGCCAGAAACCGGGCACCCGGGGTCCTGTTACCTTCGTCCAGCTACTCATACAAGAAGGCTCGTAGTACTATCCCTGTGGTCATGCGTGATTTCCCGAATTCGGCCCGTGGGGTATAGGTATTTTGGAAATTTACCTTTATGCTGACCGAAGGCCTGGTGCTAAAAGGCGGGTGATAAACAAAGTGAAAATATTACTGGTTGATGATCACAGCCTGTTTCGCCAGGGCTTGATGTTCTTGCTGTCAGACCTCGATGAGTCACTCGAGTTTGTCGAGGCGGAGTCTTGCCAACAGGCCCTGGCCTGCGATGCCGATTCGTGTGACCTGATATTGCTCGACTACCACCTGCCGGGGGTTGACGGGCTCGAGGCCATGGCTGCAATACACCAGCGCTTTGCCGGCGCAACGATCGTCGTGGTCTCGGGTGAAGACCACGCCCAAACCATTCGCGCAGCAATTGAGGCGGGCGCCAGCGGCTTTATACCCAAGAGCTCCACGCCCGAGGTGTTGGTGGCCGCCTTAAAACTGATTCTGGCCGGGGGCGTGTACCTGCCGCCTATGCTGATGAATGGTCCGGCTTCCGCAGTGGACGACAGCCAGGCAGCGGGGAGCAAGGGCAAGCACGGACTTTCCTCCCGCCAGCTGCAGGTATTGCTTAAGGTGATTCAGGGTAAAGCCAATAAGGTGGTCGCCAGGGACCTGAATATATCCGAGGGCACGGTAAAAGCGCACTTGTCTGCGGCTTTCAGGACCCTGGGCGTGCACAGTCGCACCGAGGCGATACTGGCTGCCGCCCGGCTGGGGATAACCGCCGATGATTAAATCGCCTGGCGCCTCCTTATTAGGGCAATAGTTATCATAGGGCAATAGTTATCGGCTGGCCGGCCACTTCCCGCTGATACTCCACCTGCATTTGCCATCCCTGCGCCTTGAATATGTCAATTAGCGTAAAGCCGTCACCCGGCGGCGCAAATTGCGTGGCCACCTCGCATCGATAGCCGCCCGGCTCGCCAATACTGTTTAATTCAAAATCGTCAGTTGCAATAAATTGGGCCTTGCGGGCGTTGGCAAAGGGAAAAGGCGCATGCAGGCTACTGGTGTGAATGGAATGCACCGTGGCCAACTCACCGGCGGTGGGGTCATTGTCATTGCGGATAGTCGCGGTGGCCACCATACCGAGATGCTCGTCCCCTGATAAAAACACCACATGCCGTATATTGTTTTGCGCAATATAGATCAATAATTTATGCAGGCTATCAGGGTAACCATCCCATCCGTCCGATTGAAGGCCCTGGTCCTTGTGGCGGGGTAGCAGCGCCGACGGCGAAACAATGAGCCTGGGCTTGTCCTGGTCATCCGGATTGCTAAACCAGGCGGTGAGCTCATCAAATTGCTCTTCAGAAATAATCCCCGGAGCCCCGGTGACAGCTAAAGACCTGGGCTGGCGATCAACGCGGGTGTCCAGCATAAATACAGGCAAGCCGTGAAAGTTTTGTGTGAACCACAATGATGGCGGGAGTGCGTCATGCTTATCCCAGCCGGGGGTATTGCCGGCGGGACGCTGGAATAATAAATAGCTCTCGACCCCGCTGCGCAGTGCAAAATCGTCGTTTTTCGAGTTGCGCCGCGGTTGCCAGTTGTCGAGAATCTCATGGTCGTCCAACATGCATATTACCGGGGTTTGCCGCAGCACCCGGCGCACATGGGGTTGGTGGTACAATTTGTAATACGGCTTGATATAGCGGTCGCCGGCTATTGTGGGGTCGAACAGACCGGCCGTGGCGTCAGCATAGATTTGATCGCCGGTAAGCACGAGTAAATCCGGCAAGCTGTTGCGCTGCCACAGTCGGCGATACGAGGTGAACGCCAGGTCGCGGTAGAACAGGCCCTGGGGGTATTGGCAGCTACCCAGCGCCAGGCGCCATTTATCCGGTTGCGGAATTCTGGGCCAGGGAATAAATGCCTGGTCGAGCGGCTTGCCATTGCGCTCTTGTGACTGCTCCAGCAAATCTTTGATGACGGTCAGCAGGGCAGCTTTGTTTTTTTCCAAATGGCTGCCCTTCGGGCCAGGACTCTTTGCTATCAAAGCGCCGGCAATGCCGCCACCGCCCGCGGGCGCGCCGAGGATCACTGGAGCGAAATCGCCATGGATGGGGTTGTGCAAGCCCTCCACCTGATCTTTGATCACCAGCGCCAGCATCCCGCTGCTCCAGCCCATGGTGGAGGAATCCAGCGGTGCCAGCAACTTGCTCCAGTACTGCTCGGTAGCCAATTGGTCGGCCAGTTCGACACTCTGGTCAAGCGCTCGTTGGATCTCCTCATCCGGTGCACTATAGCCTCTCGCTTCACTGCTTACCGGCAACAGCAAAATCGATAGCGGTTCTCCCTCGGTGGGATTGCTACCCAGGCTGATCGGGAGCTTGCCAGAGGCGTCCAGCGGCGCCAATACCGGGCCCAGCCACGGAACGTCGACTTGCAGGTTTTGTAGCGTATCGGTTTGTTGGTTTTTGACCGGTGCCGAGAGGAATTCACTGATCTTCCGCTGCGTCTCAGAACAGCGCTTGCCGATCAGCGAATCCTGGTGGCCCATTTTTTCCAATGGCACGGCTTTTATATTTACACCGCTATTTGTGAGTATCCTGGTCACCCGGTTAAGGCTTGATATATCGACTAAACCGTTGTCCTCAGCATGTAAGCTAAGCGTGGGAAAACGCCAGTGTTTCTTCAGCTTGCCCTTGAGTACGAAAATGTTGCGACCCATGACATTGGTCAGGGTATTGAATTGTGCAAATTGACCCACCTGGATCACGGTGGTCAAGTTTAAGGGGCCAAAAAAATCATCAATCGCCTCGAGGGTATCGCCATGCATATTGTTGAGATTAAATGTGCGGCCATACAGAAGGTCCATGCGATGGCGACTGCCAGTCCAGCGACGAGCTTGCCAGAATTTCCCCGGTGGATTTTCCACATCGAATTCATCCTCCGGGTAGGGTAGTGACGACAGCAGGCGGTCGAGTAGCTGCTCGGCCAGGCCCGGGTTGTCGGAAGCGCGAAACTCAAAGGGCCGGCCACCGACCAGCGGGGCCAGGTAACTGGCCAGTAACGACCGGAACTGATTCGCCGGGCTAAGCTTGAGCACCGGCGCGACCTGAGAGAGTACCGCTCTATTGATGCGCCCCGGTAAATCACCCCGCATCTGCTGGATATCTTTTGGCAGGCGAGCGGATTGCTGTTCGGCAGATTCACCGCGCAACGGTGCCACCACATCTTGAAAGCTGTCACCGGCGCTCAGTACCGCCATACTAAACATGGCCGAACCCATGCAATGGGCCACGATATCAATGTTTTGACGACCACATTGACGGTAGATGTGATCCACGGCCACGGGTATATCCACGCAGGCAATTTCTTCAAAGGTCCAGGGCAGATAAGCCGTCGGCAAGCCGGCGCTGCTGCGCAAGTCCAGCAGCCA
>JAUXCW010000317.1 GCA_030618705.1 Gammaproteobacteria bacterium
CGGCTAATACCTAACCAAACCGAAATGGATTTATCGGCTCTGTCGCGCTAAAATCGCCCACCTTTTATTTTCGTTCCAAGCTGGATGGCTGCTGCGATCCGTGGGCTGAACAACAAAAAGATCCCGCTGTCGACCAGGGCGCGGGGCGCAGGAGACAACTTTGACCAATCAGGCGGAGCAGGCCGTTACCCGCCCGCAGGGGAACACGCTAGCGGAGATCATACCAATTGGCGCGGCGGTGGAAAACGCCCCGTTGCGGGTCGGCATACTCGGCTATCGCAGCCATCCCTATGGCGGCGGCCAGGGTATTTACATCAAATACCTGAGTAAGGCCCTGGTCGAGGCCGGCCACGAGGTCGAGGTTATCTCCGGAGAGCCCTATCCGCACCTCGACCCCCGGGTCAAGCTGATCAAGCTGCCGGGGATGAATATTTATGAAAACGGCTTGCGTTCGCTGCGGCCCCGCCACCTTTTGCACTGGAGCAACTGGGTCGAGTGGTTTGGTAAACTGACCGGCGGCTTCGCCGAGCCCTTGAGCTTTGGCTTGAGGGTCGATCAATACCTGCAGCGACACGGCCATCGCTATGACCTGATACACGACAACCAGAGCCTGGCCTACGGGATGCTCGATATCCAGCGGCGCCAGCCGCTGGTGACAACCATCCACCACCCTATCACCAGCGACAAGGATATTGCCCTTGGGGCGACGGCGCACTGGTGGCAGAAGCTGCTGATCCACCGCTGGTATCGCTTTCTCGGTATGCAGAAAAAAGTGGCGCGCAAACTGGATCATGTAGTGACCGTCTCACGGTGTTCGCAGCGGGATATTGCCGCGGCTTTTGCCATGCCGGAGGAGCGCATCAAGCTGGTTTACAACGGTATCGATACCGATACTTTCAAACCCCGGCCCGATGTGGCGCGCAAGCCCCTGCGCATCATGGCGACGGCCTCGGCGGATGCGCCCCTCAAGGGCGTGCGCTACCTGATACAGGCTTATGCGAAGCTCTTGCCGCGCTACCCGGGGCTGGAGCTGTTGATGGTGAGCAAGCCCAAGCCAGGGGGGGGTACCGAGCGTTTGATTGCGCGCCTGGGCTTGACTGAGCGCATTCAATTCGTCAGCGGTATCTCGACGGAACAATTGGTGCGTTACTATGCGGAGGCCACACTGGTGGTCGTCCCTTCTATATACGAGGGCTTTGGCCTGCCGGCGGGAGAGGCAATGGCTTGCGGCGCTCCTGTGGTTTCGACCACTGGTGGCGCACTCGCTGAGGTGGTCGGGGATGCCGGGGTGTTGGTGCCGACCCGTGATGCAGAGGCAATCGAACACGCCGTTGCCGGCTTGCTGGATGATCCGGCGGCGCGGGAGCGGCACGGCAGTGCCGGGCGTGAAAGAATCCTCGAACAATTTTGCTGGAACGTCTGCGCGCAGCAGATGACAGCCTATTATCGGGAAGTGTTGAGTACTCATGCAAACAGTTGATTATACCCGGCTGGGCTTACGCGCCGGCGACTACGTGCTGGACCTTGGTTGTGGCGAGGGTCGCCATGCCATTACCGCCCATGTGGATAGAGACGTGCATGCTTTCGGTGTCGATTTGTGCATGGATGACCTGCAGACCACCCTGGAAAAATTTGAGCCACTGGCGGAGCATGCCAGCGAGGAGGCGGGTTTTGCGCTGTCCTGTGCCAATGCCCTCGAGCTGCCCTTCGCCGATAACACCTTCGATAAGGTGATCTGTTCGGAGGTGCTGGAGCACATAGAGGACTGGCGCGGTGTGTTGGCGGAAATCGAACGAGTGCTGAAACCCGGTGGTTCCTTTTGCGCCAGTGTGCCGCGCACCTGGCCGGAAAAAATCTGCTGGGCCTTCAGCAGCGAGTACCACGAGGTCAAAGGCGGTCACCTGCGCATTTTCGATGCCCGGGAGCTACGTAGTGAAATAGAGTCCCACGGTTTTCGCTCATACTATCGCCACTGGGCCCACGCCCTGCACACGCCCTTCTGGTGGTTGAAATGTATGTTCTGGGATACCCGGGACTCGAACCCCGTGATCAGGCAGTATCACAAGCTACTGGTATGGGACATCATCGATCAGCCCTGGCTGACACAGGCCACTGAAAAGGCGTTAAACCCGTTAATGGGCAAAAGCGTCGTCATGTACTTTCACAAGGAGAAGCCAGCATGAGCGGCCTCTATCTGTCCCGGGGAATGTTTCCCCACGATTACCTGCGTGCCACCGTAGAGTACATACTGAAAAGCCAGGAGGATTCGGGTGCCATTCCCTGGTTCCACGATGGCCACCTGGACCCCTGGGATCACGTCGAGGCGGCGATGGGCTTGACCATCGGCGGCGAGTACGACGCCGCGGTCAAAGCCTATGACTGGTTGCGGCAAAAGCAACTGGAAGACGGCAGCTGGTGGGCGGCCTATCGCCAGGACCAGCCGGAGCGCGACGGTGAGCAGCGCCGCGAATCCAATTTTGTCGCCTATGTCGCCACCGGGGTGTGGCACCACTACCTGATTACCGGCGACGAAGCGTTCCTTCAGTCCATGTGGTCGACGGTGGAAAAAGCCATCGATTTTGTGCTCAGGCTACAAACCACCCACGGTGATATCCACTGGGCGGTCAAACCCTGCGGTACCCCAAGGGAAGATGCACTGGTAACAGGCTGTAGCTCGATCTATAAAAGTCTGGAATGCGCCCACAACATCGCTGTTTCCCTGGGGCATGATCGACCGCACTGGTTGGCGGGTCGCGAGGCGCTGGGTGAGGCCCTGCGCAAAAAACCGGAGCGTTTTGATCGCACCTGGGAGAGCAAGGCGCGTTATTCGATGGACTGGTTTTACCCGATACTCACCGGCGTGTTCACCGGCCAGCAGGCCCAGGCCCGACTCCAGGAGCGCTGGAATGAATTCGTCAAAGAGGGCATGGGGGTGCGTTGTACCAGTGACGAGCCCTGGGTCACGGTGGCGGAATCCTGCGAATTGACTATGGCCTTGCTGGCAGCCGGTGACCATGCGCGGGCGGTAACGCTGTACAGTTGGCTGCACCAGTGGCGTCACGAGGAAGGGGCGTTCTGGACTGGCTACCAGTTTATCGAGGACATCATGTGGCCCGAGGAGCGGCCGACCTGGACCTCGGGAGCGATTTTGCTGGCGGCGGACGCGCTGACCCACTATACCCCGGCGGCGCGCCTGTTTGTGGATGTCGAGCTGTTAAAGCCGCTTGAGCAAGCCGAGAGTTTCGACCTGCGGCAGCGGGTCAAAGAGACCTGAAGCCAGCGCCAGTTTGTAAACCGTATAGGGCGCCTGGCCGCCCTCCAGCGGATTGGGGAACAGGTCGTGTACCGCCAGGATGCCACCGGGTCGCAGGTGGCCCAGCCAGGCACGGTAGTCGGTCAGCGCCGCATCCAGGCTGTGGCCGCCATCGATAAACACCATTCCCAGCGGTGTCTGCCAGTCCCTGGCCACCAGCCACGATGGTGCGACCAGCGGCACGACCGTATCTTCGAGCCCCGCCAGTCGGATATTGCGCCTGAATTCCCTGAAACTGTCCATCTGCTCGGCCGAGCTGTCGAATAACTCCGGGTCATGAAACATCTCCCCCGGTTGGTGCTCCTCGGAACCGGCATGGTGATCGACGGCGTAGACAGTCGCGCCGAGTTGCTGGCAGGCAAGGCCCAGGTAGAGGGTAGATTTGCCGCAGTAGCTGCCGATCTCCAGCACCGGGCCCAGTTTGGCGGCTTCGGACGCGGCCCGGTAGAGCGCGGCGCCTTCTTCCTCGGCCAGAAAGCCCTTGACCTGTTCGATATCCAACGGCATTTTCACCTGGCTTCTCCTGCGTGATCAAACTGGCGCAGCACCATAGCTAATTTCCCTGGGT
>JAUXCW010000226.1 GCA_030618705.1 Gammaproteobacteria bacterium
CGGCACACCGACCTCGCTGGGCTCACCCACCGCGATATGTATGACCGGGCAAGCGATCTGGCGCAGTGCGCCCTGCAACGCGAGAATCCAGGTGGTCGAGCCGGACAGGCGCAAGCTACCGGAAAGCAACACCACGCGATACTGCGCGTAATCATCCACTATCGGGTCGCTGTTATTGGCCTTTGAAGGGTCGGTGCTACCGGACAAGAATTCCCCGCCTGCTGTTTTGCGATATACTAGTGCCCACCCGGAAACTACTGTTACCGGAGAGGGTGCGTATCCCAGCGAAGGCTGGGATCTATAAAATCAACAACTTACCGGATTCCTGCCTTGACAGTTGTCCGACACATCGGAACGAAGAAACCGTGTATTTCCGAATACACACTAACTGGCGCCAGCATCCTACCTCAAACCAGGCAAGTCAACCGCGGCCGTTCATGAGAATTCTATTTGTCAGCGAGCACGCGGTTCACTACGGCGGCATCGGAGCGGTCATCCAGCAACTTTGCCTGGGCTTGAAACAGCGAGGCCACCAGTGCTTTCTCTATACCGGGCAAGCGATACCCGACGAGGACGGCGAGCTGTGGTTTGACGGCGTGGTAACCGGGCCGCTCGCGGCACCGGCACGAGTCAGCGACCTGACCCAGCACCGCTCGAACCGGCAAGCCTTCTCGGCCCTGGCCGCTGCGATCGAACACTGGCAAGTCGACCTGGTGCACTGCCACGAAGTTCATCGCTCACTGTATACCGCTGCACACAGCACAGACCGTCCCATTGTCGCCAGCTCCCACGGCGGGGTCTTTCACAAACGTTACCGCAAGAAACGGGTCATTCGCGCCTACCGGGCCATCGGCCCCAGGGTCAGCTGCCTCACCGTCCTCAATGCGGCGATGGCTGATGCGGCACGCCAGCGCTTCGGCAAGCTGTTCGAGATCGTCACTATCCCCAACGGCATCGAGGACGACTGGCTGAATGAGGCGACAGGCGGCCCCAGGGATATTTTGCTGTGCGCCGGACGCCTGTCACAGGACAAGTGCTACGACCTCGCCGTGGATGCCTACGCCGCCTCCTCCACCAGGCGACAACTGCCACTGGTGATTGCCGGTGAAGGCGAGGCGGAGGGCGAGATCATCGCCCGCGCCCACGCCAACCACATTAATATCGTTAGAGGAATGCCGGACGAAGCCGCACCGGACACGCTCTATCTGGCCGGGTACCAGACCGGCAGCAACAAGCGCCAGCTATTTGCACGGGCGCGTCTTTTTCTCCACCCCTCGCGCTTCGAGGCATTCGGTATCGTCCTGCTGGAGGCCATGGCCCAGGGCGCGATGCCGCTTTGTGCCGACCTGCCCACCTATCGCTCGCAATTTCCCCCGCCGGGCTATCGGCTCCACTATGTGGACAGGGCGGAGGCCTCGCCTTGGGCGCGGGCCATCGACACCTGCGCCCTGTCCCCGGAGCTGGCCACCTGGTGCCGCAACAACCGGCAGGCGGTAAAAGCCTTTGCCTGGAGCAATATTTTTGAGCAGTATATGGATTGCTACCGCACGGCAATGGCAGACGCCGGACAAGATGCCCTACAATAGGCGACGACAACCCTGACAAACCGGATTCGACCATGCAGCGTGCCCAAACACCACCGCCCTCCGGTAGCGGCCAGGCCTATATCACAGCCACCAACCGCTTCGGCCACAGCGTGCGGGTTCTACCCCGTGATACCATCGGCTCCGCCCTGCTGAAACACGGCCTCTACGATCGCAAGGGCGTCTGCATGATGAACGCAGTGCTGGCCCACCTGCGCACTCCCGTCGTCTTCGATATCGGCGCCAATATCGGCAATCACAGCCTGGCCATGAGTACGGTGGCACAGCAAATCTATGCCTTTGAACCCCAGAGCGGGATCTTCGAGTTACTGCGCAACAATATCAGCAACAACGGCATCACCAATATCGATGCCCACAATCTGGGCCTGTCCTCCTGCGACCAACAGCTCGAACTCTATATTCCCGCCAGCGACAATAACGGCGCCGCCACGCTGCGACCGGAGCTGAAATCCGAGGAGGCGATCACCGAGACCATCGAATTGCGCAAGGGCGACGACGTCGTCAGCGAAATGCACCTGCCCCACCTCGAACTGCTTAAAATCGATGTCGAGGGCTTCGAAATCGAAGTGCTCAACGGCCTCGAGGGCACCATCAGTCGCTTCCAGCCGGTCATCTTTATGGAGTGGGACCAGGACATCACCCGCCGCGAGGCAGGAAACTCAAGACTGTTCGAGAGGCTGTTGCGGGACTACACGGCGCTCCATATCGGCACCAACTACGATCGGGATCAATGGCCGAACTCCACCCTGGGCACCCTGCAGAGAGCGCTCTACAAGATGAGGCATCCAAGGCAGTGGCTATTGCGCGATGCCGACCTGGAGCAGAGTTACAGCAACCTGGTCCTGGTACCGCCCCACCAGCTGGACAACCTCCGCAATATCGGACCGGTCTCCTTTGATTAAAGGGGATTAAAAGGGACGCAACCGAATGGCACTGACTTAGGCCCCCGAGCGGCCGCAGGCGCCTGAATTCCGTCATCCCGGAGTTGTTTTGTCCGGGATCCACGCCCTAAAAGCCTGGATTCCAGCCAAAAGAACGCTGGAATGACGGAGCTTTTTGCTTAAGTCAGCGCCATTCGGGACGCAACCCTTTTTAAACGCGTTAAAGCGTATTCTTAAAAAGGGTTGCGTCCCCTTTACTGAAAAAGGGTTGCGTCCCCTTTACTGAAAAAGGGTTGCGTCCCCTTTACTAAAAGGGTTGCGTCCCCTTTACTGATGGGCGATGACCGTGGCGCTGGATTGCTGCTGCACGCGCAAGGCCCGCCAGACCTGGCCCGGGGTGATGGTTTTCAGGCATTGCGCCTCCGGCCCGCTGTAGCCGGCAACCTGGCACCGCCGCTTGTAGCAGGGAATACAGTCGTAACCGGTGGCCGCTATGTGGCTGGACCAGGGCCCGGTTGCGCCGATCAACCGGGGATCGGTGGGACCGTAGACCGTGACCATCGGTGTTTCGACGCAAGCCGCAATATGGGCCAGCCCGGTATCATTGCATACGGCGCCGGCACTGCCTCGAAACAAGCCGGCCAAATCCGTCAGGGACAAGCGCGGCAACACATCGCAGTGGTCAAATAAAGCCGCCAGCTTTTCTGCCTGCTCGCGCTCGGCGACACTGCCCCAAGGCAGCAGTACGCGATAGCCCTGCATCGCCGCCAACTCGAACAACTGCGCCCAGCAGGCATCGGGCCAGCGTTTGTTAGACCAGCTGGCATTGGTGACAAACACCAGATAGGGCTGCTCCCGGGGTATACAGTCGGGGCTGGGCCAGCACATCTGCGACAGGCCGAAATCCGCCGCGACAGTGGGCCGCGGATAGTCGAGAATGCTGGCGAACATCTGGCGCCAGCGCTCGATGGCCAATTGATCGGTATCCACCGGGACCCGGTGGTGGTAGGCCAATTGTGCGCCTTTTTCACGCACCGAATGCTTGTCGGGACCGTATTTTTCACCACGAGCCAACAGGGTGACCACCGCGCTTTTGATATTGGTCTGGGAGTCGATGACCCGATCGTAGCGAGTGGCGCGCAGGCGACGCAGGAACTCCGGGATTTCCCCACTGCGCCAATCGCGAACGGGGTGCTCTCGCCAACGTCGATGGGCGGTGGTCAAGGTATTGACCACCGCCGGGTGCCAGCGGGGGATCTCGGCAAAGGCCTCGTCCACCACCCAGTCGAACGCTATCCCGGGCAGCGCCCTGCTGGCATCGGTTATTGCCGGCAAGGCCTGGACCAGGTCGCCCATAGAACTGAGTTTGACGATCAGGACACGCATACGTGCGGTAGCGGACGGATCAGACACCCCCGCTGGTCAACCCCGTCAATGCATCGTCAATGACTGTATAGGGATAGGGCTCTCGACGGAGCGTCGCCCCTTGAACTGCCGCAAAATTTAACATGCTCGAGCTCCTCCTCTCAAGTATCGCTGAGCTTGCGGTATGCTATCACGCCGACTGCGGTTTCAAAACACGAGGGGCCGCCTCCAGGCCCGCAATACGCTGCAGGCAAGCGCGAAAAATCTTGCGGTGCTAATATGGCCGGATCGTGACCGTGGCAGGCAGGGGCCATACAGAGCTATGAAAGCACCGCGCATTGTTATCCTGGTGCCGTATTTCGGCCGCTGGCCTTTCTGGATCGATTTCTTCTGGGAGTCCATGCGCTGGAACCAGGCCATTGACTGGCGCTTTTACACCGACTGTGGCGTACCCGCCAACGCGCCGGACAACGCCAGCTTCTTCGAGTGCAGCTACCAGAGCTACCAGGACCGGGTGAGTAGCGCGCTGGGGCTCGCCTTCAATCCCGCCGGCCCCTATAAGCTCTGCGATATCAAACCCGCCTACGGCTACATCCACGCGGGGGAAATTACCGACTACGATTTCTGGGGCTTCGGCGATATCGATGTTGTGTGGGGCGATATCATGGGGTTTATCACGCAGGATATGCTCCGGCACCAGCTGATCTCCTTTCACAAGCGCCGGGTCAGCGGCCACCTCTGCCTGCTGGCAAACACGCCTTTTGCCCGCGAGGCTTTTATGCAGCAAGCCGACTGGCGCGACACCTTCCAGCGCCCGGAGCACACGGCCTTTGACGAAAAAGACTTTGGCGAGCTGTTTATGCGGCACAAGGACTGGCCCCGCTGGCTGCGCCGCATGGTCTACTTCAATAACCCGTATATGCGTAGCGCGTGCTTTAACGAGGCTTACAGCACCAGCTTAGGCCGGGTCCCCTGGGTCGACGGCAGTTTCGATTTTCCCCGGCGCTGGGTCTGGCGCCAGGGCAAGCTCAGTTGCGACAAACCCGAACAGCGGGTATACCCCTACCTGCATTTTATCGAGTGGAAAAAATTGTGGGCAGAGCGCGACGAAAATGAGCTGGTGCAGGGAGACACCAGCCGGATAGCCGAAGGCTTCGAAATCACGCAGGACGGTTTCAGGGTTCTCTAGGCCGCATTCGATATCCGGTACCAATACCTTACCAAAGGACAGCGTTAGAAATAGTTGGCGGGAATACAGGGAGGGGTGGCACCTGAAACCGAAGACCATGGTGTTCAGGTACCACCCCTCCCTGCATTCCTTCGAGTCTCTGCCAACGATTTGGCCGACACCACAATGCCGATAGGAAATGCCCCGCAATTAATGAAAACAGCGAACACTCGAACAAGGCTGTTTGAAGTCAAAAGGGGATTTGAAGCTTAACCCTGCTGGATTTTTTCCACGATCGCGGTCGTCGACAGGTCATCGAGAAACTCCAGGGCGGCGACCTTGCCGCCATAGGACTCGACGATCTCCCAGCCGACCACTTCTTCCCTGGCGTAGTCGCCACCCTTGACCAGCATGTCCGGGCGCAATAATTCCAATAGCCGCTCCGGTGTGTTGTCGCTGAAGCTGACTACCCAGTCCACCGCCTCCAGCCCGGCCAGCACCGCCATGCGCCGCTCCACCGGATTGATGGGTCGTCCCGGCCCCTTGAGGCGGGAGACAGATTCATCGCTGTTGACGGCCACCACCAG
>JAUXCW010000077.1 GCA_030618705.1 Gammaproteobacteria bacterium
CCCCGCTTGTCTCCCATGCTCGCCTTCACCACCTGGTGGTTGTGGATGAACTGGTAGTCGAGGGCATCGACCGCATCGAGATCCCACTCTTCCCGGCCGGTGGCCAGCTCATCCTTCCAATAGGCATGACCCCATTCAAAATGGTTGTAGCCGATGCCCAGCATCTGGAAGCGCGGGCCCACGGTTTCCATACTGATGTCGAAACGATTGCCCTGCTTGTCCTGCATATGGATTTCCGCTGACTTCGCGAAGCGGGTACCCTTTACCCAGTGAATCTTGTGACTGATGTTTTCCATGGTTTTCAGGCCGGGATCTTCCAGCGCCGGGATATCATCCACACCGGCATAGAGCGGCAGTATATCGGCGCTCAACTGGGTGGTTTTGCCGTCCCGGTCCTCGAAGGTGGCGAACTGGGTGCAGATATCGCCAAAGTTGATGGGATTCCAGACCCAGTACACGCCAGGGTCGGCATTCAGCAGGCCGGGCGCACCACCCTGGGGCTCACCCACCGGGCGCACCCCCCAGGATTTATCCCGCACGCCATAGGCCTTTTTAACCTCATAGCGCTCACCATCGACGGCAAAATAGCCGTCCCAGACCCCCATCTGGGTAAACCGCGTGTTGTGCATAATGAGGTGGCCATCGTCATACATGACGTTTTTAAGCTCTTCATGGGGAATACTGGCCGCGGTAAAGGTCAGTTCACACTCGATCTTGTGCTCATTCGGCGCCAGGGTGACGCGAATTTGCCGCATGGGGGCTACCACCTCCACCACCAGCGGGCCGACGACAGTTTCGCCGCGTTCCTTCGGCGCCCTGCGGGAACCGTGGAAGGCGTACTGCTTTTTCCCCATGGTCACGCTGAAGTGCCCGTCCATGACCCGCCGATTGGGGTAGAGGCCAAATCCGATTTCAAACATATAACTGGCATCGGCATCGAAGCCGGAGAACCAGTAGCGGTCATAGAAATTGCGGTCACTCTGCGAGGGCTCCGCGATGGGTTGCGCGGTCTGGTGAATACAGTAGTCGTCGAATGAAGTGATCATGGGGTACCTCTTGGGTGACGGCGTGGCGAGCGGACCAGTATAAAAGTGCCGGTGGGCAATTGCCATAGATCGCCCGGACCGATTTGGTCTTGCAAAGTCCCCGGCTAAGTTCTTATGATGCCCCGCTTTACCAGGCTGTTATCAGGTACCGCCGTGTCCGCCACCGAATCCTTGTCTCGACGCGCCAATCTCTTGCTCGCCATCGGCGCCACTGTCGGCATCGCCCTCGCCGCAAGCGGCATGCTCGAGCCCCGCGAGCCCGATCTCGCCGCCAATACCATCGCCCGGGTGGGTGATGACCGTATCGATAAACAGGAATACCTGGCCTATCTCGACCTGCTGGCCCAGGACAAGCGCAACCCGCTCACCACCGAGGACCAGCGCCACGTCCTCGACCGCATGATCGACGAAAAGCTGCTGCTGGCGCGTGGACTCGAAATCGGCCTGCCGCAGTCTTCACCCCAAGTGCGCAAAACTATTGTCCAGCAGGTGATGCAATCCATCCTCGCCGAGGTATCCTCCGAGCAGAGCAGCGAAGACCAACTGCGCGATTTCTACCAGGACAATATGGCCTATTTCGCCAGGCCGCCGAGGACCCAGGTGCGCCGCCTGGTGTTTCGCGACCGCGACGGGGAAACCGGCCGACAACTCGCTGACAAAGCCTGGCAGGCACTGCAGCATGGGGAGAGTTTCGAAGCGGTGGGCAGGGACTACGCCACCGAGGACATGTTGCCGATACCCGGCGAGCCGCTGCCCGACCACAAGCTCCTGCAATACCTCGGGCCCAGCCTGACCGCCGCGACCAGGGAAATGGACTCCGGCGATTTTTCGACCCCGATAGACATGGGTAATAACGTCATTATCCTGCAGGTCCCGTATAAACAGGCCATGCAGCCCCGCCCTTTCGAAGAGGTGCGGGACCGGGTAGCCACGGAGTACGAGCGCCGCCGCGGCGATGAGGCGCTGGCGGCCTACCTGGAGGACCTGCGACGACAGGCCGAGATCGCCGTCGACGAGACTTTTCTCGACAGTATTGCCCCGGGGCCAGGCTAGGCCACCCTATGCGCCGCTTCGCTCCGACAATTCTCGCCTGCCTGGCAATATTGCTGTGCTCAGCCTCCGAGGCAGACCCCCAGAGCAAGGCCTTTTCCCAGTGGTCCTTTGACGACAATACCGCCAGGGTGCTCTATACCATCGGCTCCCGGGAAGTCACCCGCCTGCCGCAATACCAGTACAACCCCGACCTCTCCGCCCTGCTCGGCGCGCACCTGCAGCAAACCCTGGGCGTGTCCCAGGACGGCGAGACCTGCGCCGCCGGAGTGCCGGAGAAAAAACTCGCCAGGGCCGGCTACCTGCGCTTCCAGATCGAGTTCGCCTGCCCCCGGCCGCTGGCCCGGCCCACCGTGACCATAGGGGCAATGTTTCCCTATGCCGGCAGCCACGTTCACTTCGCCAAGTTTAAAGTGGCGGACAAGCCGATCTTTGAGTATCTCTACACCCGGGGCAAACCCGCCTACACCATCGACCTGCTCGCCGAGGAAGGGGCCGCCACCCCGGTCAGCGGTGCGTGGACGGTGTTCGCCACATACATCTCCCTGGGCTTTGAGCATATCCTGATCGGCCTCGACCACATCGCCTTCCTCCTGACCCTGCTGCTGATGGCAAACCGGCTGCGCGATGTGCTGCTTATCGTCACCGGCTTCACCATCGGCCACAGTATTACCCTCAGCCTGGCCGTGTTGCAGATTGCCACCCCCGACATCATGGTAGTCGAGGCCCTGATCGGCTTTACCATCGCCCTGGTGGCGGCGGAGAATATCGCCGTGCAAACCGGCAGCAGCGCACGCATCGCCCTGGTGTCTGCTTCGCTGTTCGGCGTGTTCGCGCTCGCCGCTGCGTTCAGCCATCGCGGGCCGCCGGTAATAAGCATGCTGGGCCTGATGCTGTTTTGCCTGTGCTACCTGAATCTCAGCGACAGCGTGGCGAAGGCGCTCAAGCTACGGCCCGCGATCACTACCCTGTTCGGCTTGATTCATGGCTTCGGCTTCGCCAGTGTGCTGATGGAAGTGGGGCTTCCCCAGCAGCGCATTCTGCCGGCGCTGTTTGGCTTCAATATCGGTGTGGAACTGGGGCAGATCGCCATCGTACTCGCTATAAGCTCGGTCGGCGTACTGCTGCATCGCTGGATGCGACCGGCCAGCATCACCCTGGGCAATGAAATGCTGTCGGCCGCCTTGTGCGGCCTCGGCTTGTTCTGGTTTGTCCAGCGCAGCTTCTACGCCTGATGGGTATTGAGGTCGGAGCCGAGCGACGATTACTTCGATGTTAATGAGGAAGGAATCATCCAGCATGTTATCGATCTGCATGGATCCCGTCCTGCGCCGGGATACGCGCCCTCTCCGATAACTAGCGCTTCCGGACGGGCACTAATTAATTTTGTCAGCGCCCGCACTAAGCCCTATGATGGCGGGGCTACACCTCAATCATACCAATAATGAAAGTGGTCGACGCAGAGCATGCCATGAAGCAATTGCAAGTGGGGCCGGACTATATACGCAACCTGGTAGAGCTGGTGCGATCCCAGGGCACGAGTGCCGATAGCCTTTTCGCCGCCGCCGGGCTGGACTACGACCCCGCCGACGACGGCGGCATACCCCTGGATGCCGCCAGCTACAGCCGGCTGTACGGAGAGGCGATCAAACTGGCAGGGGACGAGTGCTTTGGCTTTCTTGGCCCAGGCCGCATCCCCTACGGCACCCTCGGCATACTGTGCGAGTACCTGTTGCCGGCCCACACCCTCGGCGAGGCCCTGCATCGCGCCAGCCGCTTCTTTGACTGGATGCAGAAACTGCAACATCGCAGCGCCGAGTTGCAAGCCCACGTCCCCTATACCGTCAGTGAGGATGTCGCCACGCTGTATTTTATCAAACAGTCGAGTTCAGCCAGCTCGGTGTTTGTCACCCAACGCGCCATCGCCAGTGGGCTGTCGAGTTGGCACAACCTCCTCTGCTGGCTGATCGGCCAGCCCATCCCGCTGCTCGAGGTCCAGTTCCAGGGCCGCTGCCAACTGGACGAAAGTAAATACCGGCGTATTTTCAAGGCGCCGTTGAGCTATCAGCAAGCCCACAATACATGCCGGATCAGCGCCGCCACACTCGAGGCGCCGGTGTCCCACTCGCAGGAATCACTGGAAGAATTCCTCCGCCTGGCGCCCTATTACCTGGTCGGGCAATGTGAGCGGGACAGCAGCGAATACAGCATCAGCAGCAAGGTGAAGCAGTTGCTGGGAGACGATTTTTCCGGCAAGTCCCCGGGCATCGATAAAACCGCCAAATTACTCTCGATACCTCCCCGCGCGCTGCGCAAGGGGCTAGAGCGAGAAGGGATCAGTTTTCAGGCGCTCAAGGATGAGGCCCGCCTGGAAGCCGCAATCCGGCATTTGCGTGACCGCGGTCAAAGCCTGGAGGAGATAGCCGCCCACATCGGCTATGAAGAGGTCGCGGCCTTTGATCGCGCCTTCAAAAAATGGAGCGGGCTGAGTCCGCAGCAGTATCGCGAACAGATAGGCATGGACTGACCAGGCCGGCCCGGCGCAAACGGAGAACAGAAAAACCATGACAGGCATATACGACTACGACTTCACCTTGCCCGACGGCAAGAAAAAAACCATGGCGGACTACAAGGGCAAGGTATTGCTCATCGTCAATACCGCCAGCAAGTGCGGCTTTACCCCGCAGTTCGAGGGTCTGGAGGCGCTGCATGAGAAGTATTCCAGCAAGGGGCTGGTGATTCTCGGCTTCCCCTGCAACCAGTTCGGCAAACAGGATCCCGGCAGCAACGACGAGATCGTGGAGTTCTGCCAGCTCAATTACGGCGTCAGTTTCCCCATGGCCGAAAAAATCGAGGTCAACGGCAGCAATGCCCTGCCGATGTACGACTTTCTCAAGACCGAAGCGCCGGGCCTGCTGGGCAGCAAAAAAATCAAATGGAACTTTACCAAGTTCCTGGTCGACACCGAGGGCCATGTGGTAGAGCGATTCGCCTCGGCGACGGCGCCGAAAAAACTCGAAGATGCCATCGAGGAGCTACTGTAGTACCGATATCAGTCCCGATATGCCATCGGTGTTCAAGCACACCCTTTTAGATTCCGGCCAGGAGCACGCCGGAATGACAGATTCGTCAATGCTCCCGGGTGGCCTGGAATGCCACCCCGGGCCAGCGCTCCTCGATAAGGTTCAGGTTGACCCGGGTCGGCGCCAGGTAGGTCAGGTGCCCGCCGCCGTCGAGGGCGAGGTTGTCAGCCGCCTTGCGGTGGAATTCCGCCAGCATATTGGCGTCCTCACACGCTACCCAGCGTGCGGTATAGACGTTGACCTGATCATAGATCGCCTCGACCTTGTATTCGTCCTTCAGGCGGTATGCCACCACCTCGAATTGCAATACGCCGACCGCCCCCACCACGATGTCATTGTTCTTGAGGGGGAAAAACACCTGGGTCGAACCCTCCTCCGACAACTGTTGCAGGCCTTTTTGCAGCTGCTTGGATTTGAGCGGATCGCTGAGGCGGATGCGACGAAACAGTTCCGGGGCGAAGTGGGGCACACCGGTAAACTTGAGGTCTTCCCCCATGGTGAAAGTATCGCCGATCTGAATAGTGCCGTGGTTGTGCAGGCCGATAATATCCCCCGAGATCGCCTCCTCCACCAGCTCTCTTTCGCCGGCCTTGAAATTGACCGCGTCGGCAATGCGAATATCCTTGCCCAGGCGCACGTGGCGCATCTTCATACCGCGCTGATAGCTACCGGAGCAGATGCGTAAAAAAGCGATGCGATCGCGATGTTTCGGATCCATATTGGCCTGGATTTTGAAAACAAAACCCGAAAACGCCTCCTCGCTGGGTTCGACCTGGCGTGCTTCCGTCCCCCTTGGCTGGGGCGGCGGCGCCCATTGAACAAAATCGTCGAGCATCTCGCGCACGCCGAAATTAGCCAGGGCGGTACCGAAATAGACCGGGGTCAACTTGCCGGCGAGATAGGCCTCGAGATCAAATTCGTGGCTGGCGCCGCGCACCAGCTCGATTATCTCCAGGTAATCGTCATATTCATCATCGAGCAGTGTACGCGCCGCTTCGGAATCCAGGCCCTCGATGCGGATGTCCTCCGCCATGACCAGGCCCTTGCCCTTCTGGTAGACATGGATGGTATCGGTATAAAGGTTGTAGACGCCCTTGAACTGCTGCCCCATATCGATTGGCCAATTGATCGGCGCCGCCTGGATATCGAGTACCGCCTCGATTTCGTCGAGCAAATCGATGGGGTCGCGAATATCGCGATCCAGCTTATTGACGAAGCTGAAGATGGGCGTATCCCGCAGGCGACAGACGTTCATTAATTTGATGGTGCGTTTTTCCACGCCCTTGGCGCCGTCGATCACCATCAGGGCGGAGTCCACGGCAGTCAGGGTGCGGTAGGTATCCTCGGAAAAATCCTCGTGCCCCGGAGTATCGAGCAGGTTGACCGTGCGACCGTGGTAGGGAAACTGCATCACCGAGGAGGTCACCGAAATGCCCCGTTCCTGCTCCATGCTCATCCAGTCGGAGGTGGCGTGGCGATCCGCCTTTTTGCCTTTGACGGTACCGGCGGTCTGGATCAACTGCCCGAGCAGCAGCAGTTTTTCAGTGATCGTGGTCTTGCCCGCATCCGGGTGAGAGATGATAGCAAACGTGCGTCTCTTGTTAATTTCATTAGATAATTTGCTAGCTTCTGACACCTTAGAACCCTTATTTGTACCTAAATTTGTATCCATTAGTTTTTACTTTTTTTAGCAATCGGAATATCTTCCAGATGCTTGTCGATTGCTTCAATCACACCGCTATTAAGCGCCAGATTGTTCTTTTCGCCCTGCCATTTCTCGTGAAAGAGCTCTACTGTTTCATTTGCCGTATCCAATACTAGCTTTTCCGGCAACCGTGCCTTTGCCGCCAAATGGGACAATTCATCCATGGTGAAGTCAGTGAACTTCTTGCTTCTGCTGACTTTCAAAGCGGCTTCCTTATCCGCAATATAGGGAATTGTTGAAACGAAATCATAGGCTGGCGCAATAGAGGCTGAGCGCTTATCGTTATAGATGAGCGACCAGTTCTTCAAATGCATATCCGCATTGCCTATGAGCGTGTTAAATACCAACCTGCGGGTAAACTCAGCAATATCGTCTTCCTGCCCTTCTATCCCTATAACTTCTGCAATGTTGCGCATGCTGGCTTTTTTGTATTTGTCGTGTGGATAGACACCAAACACTTGCGCAAAATCTTCAATATGAACAGAGCCTCCACCTTCGGTTCGATCAAACCGCTTGATCGCGAAGGCGCTATTTCCAAACTGCCCGATCCCATCAGGGATATTTTCAATATCCCCAATATTGAGTAATTGTGTTTCAGGAACATCCATGCCGATTTTTCGTGCCAGCTCCATCATGGAAAACTCGTTTTCAGGCACGTCCTCAAACTTACTTGAGGGCAGTTTTACAATCCATGACCCACCCATACCACTAGCAGGAATCGTCAACCCTCCTGAGGCATGCTGAACGGCGGAGAATTTTAGCTGAACACCAGCCAAAGAAAAACGCATCGCACCGTCTTTATTTTCTTCACCTCCATCAACTGGCTCACTGATACTCGGAGGAAGCTCTTCTCCATCAGCGGGCTTGATGGTAATCGCCCCTGTTAAATCTTGACCCAACACCCAGAGTAAGAAGAACTCGCGTTCAGGATTCACATTAGCTCGCTCAGCCAAATATCTACGCATCTCGTCCTCGGGTAAGAGGTTTGAGAAGAACGGAATGAGCTTTGTTTGCGTAGGCCTAAAATCAGTGATCAATCCACCGAAGTTATCTTTAAAGCCCAGACTCAATGTTGAACGCTCAGAATCTTCGATATAGCCTTCGGTAAACGCAAATAGTGAGCGATCATTTCCGACATGGGTAATCGTGCCGACCAGCTCATCGTAGAGGAAGACATTTAGGGTTGATACATTACTCATCGTCGCCTCCATCTAAGCTATAGGCTGGCTTCGATTCCATAGCCTCCTGAATAGGGTTACTGCGCGCTAATGCGTTTCGAAGAGAATTCATTTGGCGCAACGCATTTTTTATGGCCTCCTGAACACCACTGCTTTGATCAATAGCCTCCTTTAATTGATTGACGGGGCTTTGCTTCATCGCCTCTTCAATAGCTCTCCTTGATGATGTAATGCTTTTTAGCGCTGTATTATCTAACTTAAAGCGTTCAATCTCAGAAGTCGCCTTTCTTAACTTCTCCAAATCATTATTTGCGATGGAAGGAATTTGATTTATGGACGCTATCGCTTGCTTATATTGATCCATTTCTCTTTGAATCAACTTGCGTGCATTTGCCACGTCAGCACTCGTACTACTGCGCACGATAGATTTCACAGCAGGAACTGTTTTCTTGGGAATAAGCTCAAGCTCCAAATCCAAAACACGCGCCAGAGCGACCAGACTAGACACCCGCAAATCCACCGCCCCATTTTCTATCTTGGAGATATGGCTTTGCGGCACGCCAGACCTGGCGCTTAGCTCTCTTTGGCTAAACCCCTTTCTTTGACGAGCCTCACGTAGGCTTTGGAGTATCTGGTCGTTTAAATACGTCATTTTGATCTATCTTTCTGCATCTACCAAATTAGATAATATACATTAATATATCACAACATTAAACCAATCTCAACATATGATATACAATGGCATATCACAGAGAGGGATGTGATCTATATTAATAGATCGAATTACTCTCTATTTGGGAGGTGCTGTTTATTTTATTGGCGATATTGGTATGGAAAGTACCCCATACTCCGAAAACCTTATTTTGTACTTAAATCTGTACTTGTTCGTTAAGTTGCCCTTTCGGGAGCAAAAAGCGCGCCATTTTACCTGATTAATCCTTCTCAGGCTCCTACGAAGTCAAGCAGGCCGGTGTAATCATGCCCGTCTGCTGCCCTTAAGGCCGCGATATATTGATCACGGCGCTCATTCATGTTCTCCAACTTGTAGCCACCAGCCCAGTCGATTTCCGGCTCGCCCATGAGTTTGGTGAGCAGTGCATCGGCCATGATGCGGCCATGACGGCCATTCCCGTTGGAAAACGGATGGATATAGACAAGCTTGTGATGAAACCGTGCCGCCAGTTCTTTTGGTGGATACGTATCGTTTTCTATCCAAAATCGTGCATCATCGAGTAATTGTCGCAATTGAATAGCGATCTGGATCGGGTCAACGCCAATATTCTTCTCCGTCTTTCTGAAGCTCCCTGCCCATTTCCAGACTTTGCCAAAGAGCTGCTTGTGGAGATCACAGGCAAAGCCCTCACTGAGCACATCGGGGCTTTTTTGTCTTTTCAGCCACGCCATTCCGTCCACGATGTTGGCCTGCTCTAGCTGGTCAAGCTCTCCGTGAGTAGAGACATGGCTAAAGCGAAGCCCCTCCACCTCGTCGGGATCAAGGGGCGTCGCACCCTCTGGATAATCCAAGAGCTCGGTCATTCATCGCTCCATAGATTGGAGGGCATTTTTTCAAGCATTTCAGTAGCAAGCCGATCAATTTCAAAGGAAAGCTGTTCATCGCTGAGCGTTTGCGCCTCCAAAGCCATATGGGTCGAAGCACTCTTTACCTTTTCACGCGCCTTTTGGAGGGCGCGCTTCTTGATCATCTCTTCTATTTCTTCGCTCGGCACGACGGCATAGACGAAACGGCAGTTCATGGCTTCTGCCATGTTTTGCATTGTCTTCAGGGTGACACTGCCTGTCAGTTCGTCCTGCTCCGCCCTGGAAACGCGCGCCTTTGTGACCCCAAGGCGCTTGGCCAATTGCGGGCCAGACATTCCAAGAGCATGGCGAAGTGTTCTCAGCCATCCTTCAGGAGGCAAAGAGAGAGCGCCAAGCTGGTGATAAGCCTGGTTTACCTTGTCTCTATATTGCTTTGCTACAATCCTGCTAATGCTCATTTATCAACCTTTTTGTTTACTATTAAACTATAATAGTCAATCTATATGTATACTTTAAATCTCTTAGAGTCAATATATTTATTTACTCTAAGGGCGCGCTTTCGGGTGATTCCCAACGCGAAAGCGCACAATATGGAAGTTTAAGAAAGATGCTCGTTAGGTATTCTAAGTACCTATTTAACGGCAAATACAAACCATTTTCTCTCAGCTTGGGCAAGCCCCTGCCGGATGGCAGAGGCTTGGAAGGTTGTTAATGCGACCAGAACACACGCACTTCTTCGAAGCTGGTTTCGATGGTGTAAACATCGCCGTTTAGCTCCATATCGCGCCCCATGCGTTCATAGTCGATATAAAAACCAAATGTTCCGGCACTTCGCTTGTATCGTCATCGTCGGTTAGCTCTTCAGCGTAGTCGGCCAATGACATGTAACAACCGCTGCAGCATTCTTCGGCTGCTTTCCGGGTTTCATCAATATCACCGCCAAAATGGTTGAGACCTGGGAGCTGCCTTCGTACTGCATCAGGATGAGGGTTTTTATGACCTCCGAGGGCTTATACCCGCGATTGCTTTTTGGGCTGAGGAAAGTGCTGATCAATACGCTCGGCTGGACTCAGGGCTTGAAATAAAGCAACACCAGGACTTTGCGATACCACGTGGGGACGAGCCTGGCCAGTAGATCGCCGAGGAGCGCATCGCGACCGACCAGAACCCGGGGCTTATTTGCGACTATAGCGTCGGCGATAATGGCGGCGGCCTCATCGGGGGTGGTGCGGGCGAATTCCTCATTGAAAGCGGCGGTTTGCTCTTCGAGGGATTTCCCACCTACGCCCACCGCCTCCCCGCGACGGGCGGCATTGGCGATATTGGTGGCGACACCTCCGGGGTGCACACAGCTGACGCCGATATTGTAATCACTGAGGCCCATCTCCATATGCAGGCTCTCGGTAAATCCCCGCACCGCAAACTTGGCGGCGTTGTACGCGCTCTGGTTGGGCACGCCGACCAAACCGAAGAGACTGGATATGTTGACGATGTGCCCCCAGTCCCCAAGCTTGATAATGGGTAAAAACGCCTTTGTCCCGTATACCACGCCCCAGAAGTTGATCCCCATCAGCCAGTGGAAGTCTTCGGTCGCCATGTTCTCGACACTGGCGTTCAAGGCGACACCGGCATTATTGATAATCACATGGACGTGGCCATGGTATTCGACAGCCGCCTCGGCCCAGGCCTGCATGGCAAGCGGGTTCGACACGTCGACGCACTGATGGTGAATGGCCGGTTCCGGCAGCGCGCATTGCGCGACGGTTTCGAGCAGGCCGGCCTCGTTGACATCACTGAGCGCCAGGCGCGCGCCCCGTTTGGCCAATACCAGTGCCAGGGCGCGACCAATACCTGAACCCGCGCCGGTGATTGCCACAATGCGATTTTCCAATGTCTGCATACCTAGTCAAACTCCATCGTTTTATCCGCTATACGCCCGAAACCCAGGCTGAGGAAATCCAGAATATAATTCTGGTGCATCTTCCAGGGAGACCTGTCCCCCTGTTGTGGCCAATCTGCCAGGGCGCGCTGAATATAGCCCGAGGTAAAGTTAATGATAGGCTCTTCACGGGGCGAGGGGCTCCGGCGCCGGGGAACACATTGCCGATAACCGTGACGATACATGTAATTGAGCGTGCGACACATATAGGTACAAGTGAGATCGACTTTGAGTGTCCACGAGGCATTACTATAACCCATGGAAAAAGCCATATTGGGAATAT
>JAUXCW010000288.1 GCA_030618705.1 Gammaproteobacteria bacterium
ACGCAGTCGATGCCCAGGCGTTTGATTTCATGGTCGATAGCCCTCGCCACGATATCTCTTGGGGCGAGTTCCTCGCGCTTGTCGAAGCGCGCCATAAAGCGTTCGCCATCGGGCAGGCACAGGTAGGCGCCCTCACCGCGAAGCGCCTCGGTAATAAGGAACGAACGCGCCGCGGGATGGTAGAGACAGGTGGGATGGAATTGATTGAATTCCATATTGGCCACCCTGCAACCGCTGCGCCAGGCCATAGCAATGCCGTCGCCGCTGGCGACATCGGGGTTGCTGGAATAGAGATAGACATTGCTGGCGCCGCCCGTGGCCAACACGGTAAAGCGAGCGGTAAAGGATTCCACATTCCCGGTTTCCCGGTTAAGTACATAGGCGCCATGGCATGTGTTTTTTGCCTGTGGCTCTGCATTGGTAATCAGGTCCACCGCGACCCGGTTGGGAAAAAATTCGATATTGGGGTGCCGGTGCGCATTGGCGGTCAGGGTTTCGGAAACGGCTTTACCCGTCGCATCCGCGGCATGGATAATGCGGCGATGGCTGTGCCCCCCCTCGCGGGTCAGGTGATAGCCGGCGGGTGCGGCATCGTCGGTGGTAAACGGAACGCCTTGCTCAATCAGCCATTCTATGGCCGCCGCACTGTGCTCGACGGTATGGCGCACCACATCCTCATGGCACAGGCCCGCGCCCGCGTCCAGGGTGTCGGCAACGTGTTTGTCTATCGAGTCCCCGGCGTCCAGCACCGCCGCGATACCGCCCTGGGCGTAGTAGGTGCTGGATTCATTGAGTGTGCCCTTGCAGACCACCGCCACATCGTGATGGTCGGCCAATTGCAGCGCCAGCGCCAGTCCGGCGGCGCCACCGCCAATGATCAGGATATCCGGGGAGTGAGCATCGGTCATGGGTATGGATTTACCGCGAGTTGGTGTCTGCGCTGGCGCAAGTAAGTGATTGCCACAGCCTCTATTGAATTAGCTCGATGATGCCATAGTATATACGACTCTTCCCGGCGCAGAAATTCCACCCCGGAAACGACGATTTTAGTGCAAAACCGGCTAAAACTTGATTAAAGTCAACAATCTATACACCGTGCAGAACTTAATGGGTTAAATGCAGTCTATGGGTTTGAGATGGACACAGATGGAGGTGAGACTGCTGAAACCCGGGCTGTGGCGTTCAATGGGTGACCTCGGGAGAAAAGGTGGATAAGGACGCTGACAGCATGTTGGTGCGGCGGGTACAGAAGGGCGATAAACGCGCTTTTGACCTGTTGGTCAATAAATACCAGCACAAGATACTGGGTCTGGTGTCGCGCTATATCAAGGATCGGTCCGAGGTCGAGGATGTCGCCCAGGAGGCGTTTATCAAGGCCTATCGGGCCTTGCCACGGTTTCGCGGAGACAGTGCGTTTTATACCTGGCTCTACCGCATCGCCATCAATACGGCGAAGAATTACCTGGTGGCCCAGAGTCGGCGCCCTCCGGCCAGCGATATCGACGTCGCGGATGCCGAATATCTCAGCAGTGGCTCGGATTTACAGAGTATCGATACCCCGGAAAATCGCCTGTTCCGGGATGAATTGGAGCAGACAGTCAACCGGGCGATTCGCGCCCTGCCGGAAGATCTGAAAACAGCGGTAACTTTGCGCGAATACGATGGTCTTAGTTATGAAGAAATCGCAGAAATCATGGCCTGTCCGGTGGGCACCGTGCGTTCGAGGATTTTTCGGGCCCGCGAAGCCATAGACAAGCAAATAGAGCCCATTATGGGTACGGCTTCCAGCTAGAATTTCGCAGCTGGAATTAGGGTAGACAGTAAACAGAGGTAATTCCATGAAGCAGCAAATACGCGAATGTATGTCAGCCTTGCTCGATAACGAGGCAGATGAGCTGGACTTACAGCGTATTCTGAATGACCTGGAGCGTGATGAGGGCAGCGCCGATACCTGGCGGCGATATCACCTGGCATCCTCGGCGATGCGCGGGGAGCTGGATAGTTTTTCCGATATCGACCTGTCCTCGCGCATACAAGGGCAGCTCGCCGGTCAGGCGGGGGGCGGTGTCGAGGTAAAGCCTGCCAGAAGCATCGGCAGTTGGATCAAACCTTTTGCCAGCGTGGCGGTGGCGGCATCGGTAACCGCCGTTATTCTCACCAGTACCCAGTTATATAATTCCGTCGGCGGCGATACTGGCGCCAGCCCGGCGGCCCTGGTAGTCAACGGCAATGTCTCCCCGCTACTGAGTACTGGCCAGGTAGTGGGATTTGGCGCCAGCAACGTGGCGGGGCCGATGTCGATGTCGCCGCAGGATCAAATTCTGGCCGATGATATGGCCCAGCGACGCCTCAATGCCTACTTGCACAGCAATATCGAAAATGCCTCCCTAAATACCAGCAGCGGTCTTATGCCCTATGCCAGGGCGGCGGCGCTGCAGGAGCGATAGGGGTGTCGACGGGGCCGGTAAGCGTGCGAGCTATTTTCTTCATGCTGGTTTTTACCCCGGTCGCCTGGGCCGAGCTTTCTCCCCGGGACTACCTGTCGCAAATGTCCCACAGTTTTCGCGAGCTCGATTACCGTGGCGAGTTTACCTATGAGTACGGCAGTAGCATGGATACCCTGCACATCGTGCATGTGGTGCGGGACGGGGTAGAAAAAGAGCGGCTGCTGCACTTGAATGGAGATTCCCACGAGGTGGTGCGTGACGACCACCCCGTCGGGTGCATCCACCCCGGCAACCAGATAATGCGGCTCGGCGATACCGCCGGCGCTCCTTTTGCCCGTGATTTCAGCGGCGAACACGATATAGCAGACCACTATACCCTGTCTTTCGGTGAGCCTGCCCGAGTTGCGGGCAGGGCGGCCGTCGAGATTCAGGTGCGACCTGTCGACGAGTATCGCTACGGCTTGCGCTTGTTCCTGGACCAGGAAAGCGGAATACTGTTGAAAAGCCTGACAGTGAGTTCCGCGGGTAAGATACTGGAGCGCTTTCAGTTTACCCGTATCGAGATCGGTGTACCCATCGATGATAGCGAACTGCAAGTGGCTGACGGCCAGACCGACCACGCCTATCACCATATGCTGCGGCAAAGTGCCGGTGAGGCGGCGCAGCGTGACCAGGCGACCGCCGCGGGCTGGTTGCCCCCGGGGTTTGTCCTGAGCGCGAGGAGCGAGGCCATGGAAGGTAAGCGTCCGGTGCGTTTCAGCATGTATACGGACGGCTTTTCCACCCTCACCGTGGTGCTGGAACCGGCCAGGGAGGGCGCTGTTACGGACAGTGACGGCAAAGCCCGACGTGGTGCTACCGTGGCCTATATGCGACATGTCCAGGTCGAAGGCCAGCCCTATTTACTCACCGTGGTGGGCGAGGTTCCATTGATTACCGCGCAGAAAGTGGCGCGTAATGTTGAAGTGAAGGGAAGCTGAGATGAAGGAGCGCGCTACGGTCGTCGCCCTGGAGGAGGGAAGTGTCTGGGTGGAAACACAGCGCCAGGGGAGCTGCGATAGTTGCTCCGCCAGCAAGGGCTGTGGCCAGGGGCTGATGTCCCGGATGATGCCGGGAAGAGAGCACTATATCCGTGCGCTACCCGGCGATGATCCCCGGCAGCGGCTCGCGGTGGGTGATATCGTGGAGATCGATGTGCCGGATGAGGTCATTCTGCGTGCGTCGATGATCGTCTACATGGTGCCGCTCTCAATGCTGATTTTCGGCATGTTTGTCGGTGCGTGGATGTTCCCGGGCGACCCGGGGGCAATTGCCGGGGGGCTGTTGGGGCTGTTGGCGGGAGCCGGCATCGTGCGCTGGCATGGGCGTTATGTACGCAACGACAGCCGGGTGCAACCCAGGGTCGTCTCGACGTTACCCTCCGATCTGGTCGCCCGGCAGTCGTAGCCATCACAGGGCTCTTGCATACTCCTGTTGCCGACCCCATGTAGATAGCTCTCCCTGGCTGCAGGGTATGTACTTCTGGATCGTTGCAATTAATGTGGTGTGTTGTGATATGTTAAAAATACAGAAATGGATAGTGCTGGTGGTTTTCTACGGCCTTGCGGCCAACCAGGGCTGGGCCCAGCTCCCCGATTTTACTGGCATCGTCAAGGATCATTCGGCGGCGGTGGTCAAGATCAGCACCCTGACCCATGCCAGGCAGGCCAGCAGTAACCCGGGGGAGATGTATGGTATCCCGCCGGAGCAGTTGCCGGAAATATTTCGCCACTTCTTTGAATACCGTGGCAAGCCACAGCAGCGCGAGGCCCATTCCCTGGGGTCCGGTTTTATTATTTCTTCCGATGGCTATGTGTTGACCAATTATCACGTTGTCGACGGCGCGGATGAAGTGACCGTGCGAATGAGTGATCGCAGTGAATACGATGC
>JAUXCW010000242.1 GCA_030618705.1 Gammaproteobacteria bacterium
CGTCAATATCATCGGCGACCACGCCACTTACCACCTGCCGCTGGACGCACCCCTGACCTCGGATGTGCCGGGACTGGTGTCCCTATCCTCTGATTGGACGAGGGTAGCCGCAAGCGGCCTCAGCCGACCTGCAAAAGGCCATCGATGCCCTGACCAGCGGTGATACCACCTGCCTGTTCGTGGGCGGCCGGGCGCTGCGGGACGAAGGCCTGGCCCTGACTCACCGTATATCCGCGGCTACCGGAGCCCGGGTCATCAGCGAAGTCTTTCCGGCACGGATCCAGCGAGGTCGCGGCCGCTTCGCCCCGGAGCGGCTACCTTATCTCGGCGAGTTTGCCGCCGATCACCTGAAGGATTTCAAACATATGGTGCTTATCGGCGCCAAAGCACCGGTTTCATTCTTCGCCTATCCCGGCAAGCCGAGCACCCTCTGGCCCGAGCAATGCCAGGTGATCGAACTGGCAACGCAGGGCCAGGACGTGATCGCAGCCCTGCAAGCGATTGCCGACGGCCTGGATGCACCGACAGTTGCACCACCGGAAACACCGGCCCTGCCCGAGCCCGCGCAAGAGCCATTCAACGCCGAGGCCGTGGGGGCGATTATCGCCCGCTCGATGCCCGAGCAGGCCATCGTCTCCGACGAGGCCAATACTTCCGGGATTTTCTCCTATCCCCTGTTCGACAGCGCAGCGCCCCATGACTGGCTCACCCTGACCGGCGGCGCCATCGGCCAGGGCCTGCCGCTGGCTGTCGGGGCCGCGGTAGCTTGCCCCGATCGCAAGGTGATCAATCTGCAGGCTGACGGCAGCGCCATGTATACCAACCAGTCACTGTGGACCATGGCTCGCGAGCATCTGGATGTCTGCACGATTATTTATAAGAACAACAGTTATGCGATCTTGAATCTGGAACTGATGCGTGTCGGCGTCGAAAATCCCGGCGAGCGCGCCAGGTCCATGCTGGACCTGTCCAATCCGATAATCGACTGGGTGAAAATCGCCGAGGGCATGGGGGTGAGTGCCAGCCAGGCGACGACCTCGGCCGAATTCCAGGCGCAATTCGAGGCTGCGATGAACACCCGGGGCCCGCACTTGATCGAGGTCGTTCTCTAGTTCGCCGAATTTCCCCGGCGCAATTGTGCGCTAATTCGGGGCGCGTGACGTGCCAGCCCTGATACAGGATTATACCTACCGCCGGCCATTGCATTGGACATCCACCAGGCACGGGTTTATTCTTCCGGGCCTCTCAGTCGAAGCCACTCACAGAAAGCAATAAACAAAACCGGCCACTGACATAAACCCCCCCGACCAGACACCGGATAAATCCAGGAGTATGGGTATTTGAGTTCGCCCGCGCAACAGCACCGGGTCACACCGCTATTGGCTTCTACGGCCCTGGAGTTGTCCGCCATCACCGAGGCGGACGCCGGCGTCATCGGCGACGAATCCCACCGTCTTGAAACCTACCAGGATTTTGTCGAGCACGGCACCGCTGTAGAGGGTGGTTCCGCAACCAATCGAATCTGGTCGGACAAGAGCTATATCCCGCTCACCATCGCCACCCAGTGCATCGACTGCCTGCACTGTGTCGTTGCCTGCCCCCACCAGGCGATTGATTACGAGATTCGAGCTTATAATGTATCGCCACTGATCCGCGCCGGTAAGGCGCTTGCCAGCCGACTACCGGGCATAGAGCTGGACCCCGCTACCAACCGCGAGATCGTCACCAAGGGCGCCACCGATTACTCCCACTGTAAAGGTTGTTTTGTCTGTGGCACCGCCTGCCCGACCGGTGCAATTCACTTCGTACCGGTCAACAATGTCGACACCGCCGCCTTTGACGGCGCCAAACTTGAGCCGGAACAAGTGGCGAGTGTACTGGTCACGCCGGACGAGCAAGACGTCGATTTTGTACGCCAGGTGCTGGACCGGGTGACGGCCGAACAGGCGGGCTGGGGCCCTGGTGAGAAACGGGATGGCAGCATCTACAACGGCTCGGAGTTGCTCTCACGCTTTGTCTTCCAGGCCGGCTTTGACGGCGCCAGCCTCTACCCCATCACACCCAATACCGTGTTTCAGCAATACCTGGAGGCCGGGGTCAATGCCCGGGCCGGTGGCAACCTGCAGCTGCGCAGCTGCCTGTCTGAAGAATCCGGCTACGCCTGGCTGACAGGACTCGCCGTACAAGGTAAACGCACCCTGATGGCCCAGGGCTCGCAGAGCCTGGCACAACTCTACGAGCACATGAATATCAATCCCGGCCTGCACCTGCCGGTATTTATGTTCGAAATGACCAGGGCCCTGGCGCCGGGCACATCGATCAAACCCGATCACACCACCACCCTGCGCACCGCGGATACCGGCGAAATCATCCTCTTTGGGCGCTCGCTGCAAGACAACTACGACCGCTCCCTGCTGTTGCTGAAGCTGATGGAAAGCGAGGGGGTCTGGGTTCCGGGGCGGCTGGTCATCAAGGGCTTTGTCGAGACCCACGCGGTGTCGTCGGAGAGACAGGCCGCTGTCACACTATTGGCTAGTGAGCAGGTGGAGGAATTCCTCGGCCGCGAGAAAAATCCCTTTGTCTTCCAGCCGGACAAGGATATTTCCGTGGGCATCCTGGATTTCGACGCCCGCTACGCCGAGCAGCGCCAGGCTATCGACAGCGTACTCGATCGCGCAGGAGAAAATTTCGCGGCCTGTGCGCGACAACTGGCGGCATTCACCGGGCGACCGGAGATACCGGAGGTCAGCCGCTTCCCCGCCACCGGCGAGTTCGACTTCGCCCTTATTTCCCTCGACGACCCGGACATGAATACCGCCGAGTATGTCTGTGAGTCCCTGCGCCGGCAGGGCGTGAAAGCGGGCGTGGTCTCGATCAGCTTGTACCGCCCCTTTCCCGCCGCCAAATTGCGCACCGCGGTCGAGGGCTGCAAGGCAGTGGCAATACTGGAGTACTCCAACCGCTCGGGCCGGGCCGGTGGCGCACAATTCGCCGATGAAGTCAGGGCCGCCCTGTATTCGCTGGCGACACCGCCGTTGTCCTTCGCTGTGCAGGCCGGACTGGGCGGGCGCGTCGTCTCCGTGTCCTACCTGATGCTGCTGAACCGCATGATGGCCGACCTGGCCGGCGGCAACGATTCCGCCACCGCCCGCTGGCTGAAAGATCATAGCGTGGACGGCGCATTTGGCCTGGGCATTCGCGGCAACCCGTTACCGCAAACCGATGCTCGATTCGACCTGCCGTTAAAACAACCCGGCATCCATGAAACCGTGATCGTCGGCAAGGGCGGCCAGGGCGTACTACTGCTAAACGCCGTGCTCACCGGCATGGCCACGCTGTGCGGTGAATACGCCATGTCCATGGTCGGATACGGCGCCCTGCAACGGGGCGGCGGCATCAACCTCAGCTTCCGCCACGGCAAGGAAAAAATACGCGATTACTCCGATATCGTGATGCCGGACACCCTGGTCAGTTTCGAATTCGATATCCATTTACAGGCGATGCTGCCCCAGCTCGCGCCCGGCGGCACCCTGATTCTCGATGGCGACCAGGACCAGCGCAGCCACTACGAGGCGCACCTGCCCGAGGCCGCACAGCTGGTGATCATCCCGGCTCGCTCCATCGCCAGGGAGATCTACGGCAACGCCAACCAGACCAATGCCGTATTGCTGGGGGCCCTGCTCGCCCACCTCGGTATCGAGCGGGAGCAAACCCTGCAATACCTGCTGGACAACGTCGTCAATATACCCGAGATGGCCAAGGAGGCCGCTCTTGTCAATCGAGAGCCCAACCGGCGGGCCTGTCTTGCAGGCTTTCTTGCCTACAGCATGCAAGCCTCGCGAGATAGTGAGCCCAGCCCGGCAACGGGGCAGGCCGCGGATTTGCGCGGACTTGTACTGCCGCCGGCCATATTGCGGGTGGTCGATCGGCCCGCCGCGCTGGCGCGATTAAAGCGCCGATACGCCCTGCGCAAAGCGCTTTATCGCGGCCTGTTCCAGTTTCATCCCATGGTAAACCAGCTACAAACCATGTATCTGCGGCTGCGTGGTCACCAGCCGGTGAGCGGCGGCGATATGGCCTGCGGCGGCTGCGGCCAGATCAACATCTTCCGCACCGTATTCAATTTCCTGGAATCATTACAGCCGGACACGGGCCGTATATTTGTCTCCGAGCAGGATGGCTGCGGTACGGTTTTTTCCGGCCTGAACCGCACCTCGATCTGGAATATGCCCTATGTGCGCATCGCCTATGAAACCGCCCATGGTGTCGCCGCCGGTCTTGCCTCGGGGGTTGGCGACACCGACCTGGTAGTGTCCATTTCCGGTGATGGCGGAATGATGCAGGGAGCGCGCTCCGTAGAAGACGTACTCCACCAGCGCGACCCCGTCCTCCACATCGTGGTGGTCAACCAGGTGCTGGGCAATACCGGCGGGCAAGCCACCATTGCAACGACCGTGGGCGCCCGCACCCGGGAAGGGCACCAATCCACCCACCAACCGCTGGACTTTCTCCGGGTTGCGGAAAAGTACAGCGTACAAGGCGCAGTAGCCAGCACAGTACACCTTGGTGATTTATATAAGAAGCTGCGAAGAGCACACCGCGTAGTATCACAGCACCGCCAACCATTTCTGTTAGTGATGCACTTTTCCTGCCTCGAGCAGGGCGTCAACCTGGCGGAAAGCCTGATCCTGCAGAAGAAGGCACTGGATGCCCACTATTTCAATCTATACTCCCTGCACTACAAGATGGTATGTAACGCCGATGGCCAGGCCCTGTATCGCAAAAAGCGAGTGGTCATTGACTGGTACCCCTGGACCTTCGGCAAACGTGCCTGGAAAGACCAATTGCTGCGCTATGCGAGCAGCCAGGGAATGATGCGGCACTTCGCCAGGGACGATACCGCACTGGAGCAGGCCTACGGCCAGGTCCGGGGACAGTGGCAAGCCCTGAAACAGGAAGCGGGCCCACTGCGCTACTACCTCGGCTTTTTGCGCAACCTGTTCTCACTCGACCGTATCACCATGGCCCGGCTTATTCGCAAGCAGGCGCCGGAGCAGGCCAGCTCCGGCGCCACCGGATAAAGCCACCCGGGGACATAAACGCTATTACAC
>JAUXCW010000179.1 GCA_030618705.1 Gammaproteobacteria bacterium
CCCATATAAAACGTGAAGATACCGGTGACCACGAGAAAGATCACGATAAAGACATAGGCCAGCGGCGTCGCAAAGTACGCCCTTAGCTCACGACGAAAAATTGCAGCGGTTATTCCTCCCATCAGTGACGAACCCCCGCTTCGCTGGTGGTCAATTGCCTGAACACCTCATCCAGGCGGCCACTGTGTTGAATCAATTCTAGAAGTTGCCAGCCGCGCTCGCTGGCGAGCCCGGACACCCCGAGCAGTATTTCTGCCCCCGCCTGGGGGAACACGGTATAACGTCCGTCGCCCTCTCGCTCGACCTGGGCCACACCGGCGAGTGCGGCCAGGCTGTTTTCGGCATCTTCAGCCCGCTCCACGACAAGGGTTACCGCACCGTGGTAGCGAGAGCGTGACTGTAACTCCCGCGGGCTGCCGTCGGCAACCAGACTGCCCTCGGAAATGATCATGGCACGACTGCAAACGGCACTGACTTCTTCGAGGATGTGGGTGGAGACCAGGATTATCTTGTCCGCGGCGATGCGTTGAATCAGTTCACGCACCTGCTGCTTCTGATTGGGGTCCAGTCCATCGGTGGGCTCATCGAGCACCAGCACACGGGGGTCGTGAATCAGGGCCTGGGCGAGCCCGACCCGGCGCTTAAAACCCTTGGAAAGCGTTTCTATCGGTTGGTGAAGCACTGAACCCAGGGCCAACTCCTGCACCATCGCCGCGATGCGCGACTTTTTCGCCGCACCGCGCAAACCGCGGATATCGGCGACAAAGGCCAGGAACCGGGCCGGGGTCATATCGCCGTAAGCGGGCGCTCCCTCAGGCAGATACCCCATGACGCGCTTTGCCGCGAGCGCATCCTTTTCGATGTCATGGCCATAGACCGAAACACTGCCGCCACTGGGCGCAATAAAACCGGTGATCATACGCATGGTCGTGGTCTTACCCGCCCCGTTGGGGCCCAGGAATCCCAGCACCTCACCGGGAGCGACACTGAAGGACAGCTCCTTCACCGCCTCGAAGCGGCCGAAGTGCTTACTGAGATGACGAATCTCAATCATGTACTACCTCACGCTGGCGAGCACAGGCCCGCAAAAAATGGCAATTTATCGGAAATCGGTAGCAATGTTCAAGACCTGATCGACAAATAATCCCCCCCACCGATATAACAGGTGTCGTCGCAAACGACCGTCAAACATCAGTTTTTCTACCATCATCAAACGGGATTCAGCTGGGTGACCGCGGCCATCTCATCTACGCCAATCACATGATGCAGTTCCTGCGGTAAAAAACCACGGCCCAAATGTGTTCTGCTTCCAGTTCTTTATAGAAGCTCCGGTTCCTTTTCCCCGTCTGGGTTCGACCGCGACATAAGGCCCTGAATGTCCTCCAGAATAACATAGAGGTTGGGGACAAAAACCAGCGATATCACGGTGGCAAAGACGATACCAAAACCCAGGGATACCGCCATCGGCACCATAAACTGCGCCCCCGGGCTGCGCTCGAGCAACATCGGCAGAATACCGAGGAAGGTGGTGACCGAGGTCAAGAGGATTGCTCGCAAGCGACGACAGCCGGCATCCACCACGGCAGTGGAGATGGGTGTACCCTTAGCCCGCACATCCCGGTTTACAAACTCGACCAGTATCAGGCTGTCGTTCACCACCACCCCGGAGAGCGCGATGATTCCCATCAGGGACATCATGCTGAGCGCCATGCCACCCATTATTACGTGGCCGAGGGCGGCGCCGATGATACCGAAGGGAATCACACTCATCACCATCAGCGGCTGGATATAGGATCTCAAGGGGATAGCCAGCAGAGCATAAATAGCAAACAGGGAAATGATAAAGCCCTTGAACATATAGTCTTCCATGTTCTTGCTTTCCAGGGCATCGCCATCGAGCTTGTAGCTGACACCGGGGTACTTCTGGAACAGCTCATCGAAAAACACACCGGTGATTTCCCTCACTACCTTGTTGGGCTCGAGCACGGCTTTATCGACCTGGGCGGAAACGGGTACCGCGCTATCGCGATTGACACGTATCGACTCCGCCGGCGCGGGCTCAAAAGACAGCTCCGCCACGGACATCAAGGGCACCTCACCGCCGTCCGGGGTGCGGATATACATGTTTTCCAGATTGGCGACAGTTCTACGTTCACTGAGGGGGTAGCGCACCATCACCTTGACCTCATCGTTTCCACGCTGTACGCGCTGGGCCTCGGCACCGTAAAAAGCATCGCGTACCTGCCGGCCGACATCGGTGAGCGTCAAGCCCAGTGCTTCGGCGCTGGGCTTGATATCCAGGTGAATCTCACTGACGATATCCGCAGAGCCGTTCTCGATATCGAAAACACCATGGTAGCTGGCCAGCTTTTCCTCCAACTCCACCGCTGCCTGATTCAGCTGCCGCTGGTCCGTACCGACGAGATTGAACACCAGGTCCTTGTCACCCGGCCCCTCCAACTCGGTAAACGAGAGCACCCTGGTGCCGGGGATTTCACCGACCTTTTCCCGCCAGCGACGAATGATTTCCCTGGCACTGACGCTGCGATCATCGGGTCTCGCCAACTCGACCATAAAATAACCGATCCGACCCTCGGCGCCATAACTGAATATGTGCTGGAGAAAAGACTCGCCCTCGCCATGTTCGCGCTCGTATTCACCCTCGACCTTGGCGAAGGCCTGGCGTATGCGGACAAGCGCCTCGCGGGTTTTATAGTCCGGGGTACCGCGCACCATTTCCAGCCGGACCTGCAGGTAATCCCCCGCCTGGTCGCTCATCATGACGTAGCGAATCCAGCCGCCGGAAATCAGGCCGATCACCAGGATCAGGATAGCCAGAAACGCCGCCACCGTGGTATAGCGATTGGCGATGGATTTTTCCAGAAAAGGACGATAGCGCTGTTCGATAAAGCGATCGAGCCTCCGGTTGTTCGACGATTGCAGGCGATCCTGCCAGCCGGAGCGCATCCAGGAAGCCACGCCACCCCCGTGGGCGAGGTGAGCGGGTAGAATCCACTTGGATTCCACCAGCGAGAACACCAGGCAGAGGGTGACGACAGTGCCGAAAGAGCGTAGAAAGGTCGCGTACACTCCCTCGAAAAACAAGGTCGGCGCGAAAGCGGCTATTGTGGTCAGCACGCCAAAGGTCGCGGGCATGGCGACGCGCTGCGCGCCCCTGATAACCCTATCCAGGCTATGGCCGTGTCGTCGCACACTGTCGTCCACACTCTCCCCGATGATAATGGCATCGTCGACCACGATACCCAATACCAGAATAAAACCGAACAGGCTCATCATATTGATGCTGATATCGATACCCGGCATGGGCATCACCGCCAGGGTGCCGAGGAAGCATATCGGCAGCCCCAGCATGACCCAGAAGGCCATGCGCAACTCCATAAACAGGCTCAGGGTCAGAAACACCAGGATGGCGCCGAGACCCAGGTTGCGCATCATCATGGACAGGCGCGCATCGAGGTAATAGGTGCTATCCGCCCAGAAATCCAGCTCTATCCCTTCCGGCAGCGTGGGCGCCTTGCGCGCCGCGTATTTTTTGACCGCATCCCCGACCTTGATGATGTCCTGGTTACCCACAGCATAGGCAACCAGGGCGACGCTATAGGTATCGTTAAAGGCGGCAAAGCCCTCGGTTTCGACAAAGCCATCGTTGATGGTGGCGATATCACCAAGGGTGAGCCGCGTGCCGTCGGGCCATGTCAGCAGCACGACCTGCTCAAACTGTTTCTGGTCGTAAGCCTGGCCGCGGGTACGCAGCCGTATATCTCCGTTCTCGGTGCGGATACTGCCGGCGGGCAGATCGACGGAACCGGAAGAAATGGTGCGCGCCACCTGGCCGAGAGTGAGGCCGTATTTGCGCAATAATGTCTCGTCGATCTCAATCGAAATCTCGCTGTCGCGAACACCGTGGATTTCGATCTTGCCGACCTCGTCCATCGCCAGCAATTCCTGTTTCATCTCCTCGGCCAACAGCTTGCCGGTATGCTCGTTGATATCGCCGTAAATTTGCAATTGTACAGCGTGGGCAACCCAGCCGACCTTGGAGATAATCGGTTTTTCCGCCTCATTGGGGACGTTGGAGATAGTGTCGATCTGAATTTTGATCTCGTTGAGCAGGGTATCGACATCATAGCCCTGGCGCACTTCAATCATTATGTTAGCGGCGGAATCGTAGGCGTGGGCCTCTATGCGCTTGATGCCGTCCACGTCCTTGACGGCCTCTTCGATCTTGAGGATGATGCCCTTCTCCACCTCGCTGGGCGCAGCCCCGGGATAAACCTGGATCACCCGAATCATTCGGGTATCGATTTTTGGCATGATCTCTTTTTTGATGGTGAACACCGAGAGTACGCCCAGGCCGATGATCAGTATCATCAGTAAGTTCGAGGCCACCGGGTTGCGCGTAAACCAGGCGATCAGGCCCTTGTTGGTATCGAATTCAGTCATGCTTTGGGAGCGTTCGATCTGGAAAGCAATACCGCATCCGAGGACTCATCGCCCGGTTGTTTGGCCATCTCGCTCGGTGGCAATTCCCGGCCACTCCCCCCCGGCTCACTCTGTCGCACCACCGATAAGATGCTCACTTTGGTGCCCGGCAATACCGGGCCGACGCTGGTCAAACAAACCTTGTCGCCACTATCGAGGCCCTGGGTGACGTAAATTTCGGCGCCATCGGTACGCAGCAAGCTGAGCTTGCGTTCCCGTAGTCGATTGCTGTCATCGACAATCCACACCAGGTTGCCGGGCCGAATCACTCCCCGCGGTAGCGCAATGACATCATCGACACGCTTGCCCTCGATGCTGGCGTCGACAAACATACCGAAACGCAGCGGCGTAAATCCGGCCTTGCGCTTGCGGTAAACACCATAGGGGTCGTGCAGTTGCGCCACCACAAACAGCGAGCGACTGCGCTGGTCGAGCACACCCTCTGTTCGCACCAGGCGCGCAGACCAATCGTACTGTTCGCCGCCCAGGCTGTAGCTCAGGTCGACCATGGCGGCTGCATCGTCACTCACGCCATAGGCATCGGGCAACAACAGGTAGCCGAGCTTGCTCTCGGGAATGGCCAGCCGAACCTCGGCATCGCCCACCGCCATGATTTCGCCGACAGGGGCGCCGGCACTGATAAACTGGCCGATATCCGCATTCTTGGCCGAGACCAGGCCATCGTATGGCGCGACGATAACGGTGCGCTCCAGGTCGAGCTCCGCCTGGCGCAAGCCGGCCTGTGCCGATTCGAGTTGCGCCTCGGCGTCGAGTAATTGCGGTGCGCGCAGGGAGAGTTGACGCGCCTCCTCGGAAACCTTGTTGCGACCGCTGCGCTGCCCCCATTCACGTTTGGCGACCTCCGCCCGGCCGCGCTCCTGAGCCAAACCGCTTTTTGCCTGTGCGACCAGCGCTTTCGCCTGTTGCAGGCGGGCCTGGTAATCCCTGTCGTCAATTCGCAGCAATACATCACCGGAGCGGAAAAAGCCCCCCGGGCTAAAGTTATCTGACACCTCGATGATTCGACCGGTCACTTCAGTGACCAGGCTCGACTTCGCACTGGGTTGGACGATACCCTGGGCCTTGACACGAATCGCCAGGGTACTGGGCTCGACCTCCAGCACATCCACCGGCACGGGCTTCTGCACCGGCACGAACACCTCTGGCTCGGGCTTGATCCCCACCAGTATGGCGGCGAGCAAGACGGCCGCGCCAAGAATCAAAACAGGTGTTCGCAATGCTTTCGCATTCATAAGATATCATCTACACAGTGATTGGGGAGAGCTGGCTACTGTTGGCGACCGGCAACATACATTACGACCGCCCCGTACCATTACCCAGGGACGGATTCAGTATAGTGCTGTAGCCGACACCCGGGAATTAATTATGGGTAAGAATGACACTGCCAGGCACGATCCATCGCGTCGCCCATGATAACACAAGCGGCCCGCCGACCGGCAGCCGGCGCGGCTGGTTTGAAACCGCTGGACGATAGCCAGGACAGATGGATTATGCGACCTCGAACAGCCCTGCGGCGCCCATGCCGCCACCGACACACATGGTGATGACCACGTATTTGACACCACGGCGCTTACCCTCGATCAGGGCGTGCCCCACCATGCGCGCCCCACTCATGCCGAAGGGGTGGCCAATGGAGATGGCGCCACCGTTGACGTTGAGGTTTTCGTCGGCAATACCCAACTGGTCGCGGCAATACACGGCCTGGCAGGCGAACGCCTCGTTGAGCTCCCACAGGCCGATGTCATCGACCGAGAGCCCATGGCGCTTTAGCAGTTTGGGTACGGCGAACACCGGCCCGATACCCATTTCCTCCGGACCGCAACCGGCGACCGCCATGCCGCGATAAATGCCCAGGGGCGCCAGGCCTCGCTGCTCGGCCAGTTTCGAATCCATGAGCACACAGGCGGAGGCGCCGTCAGACAGCTGCGATGCATTACCCGCGGTAATATTCTTGCCCTCTTTCACCAGCATACCGTCCTTGAAGATAGGCTCCAGTTGCTGCAGGCCCTCGAGGGTGGTACCCGGACGATTGCCCTCGTCCCGGGTGAGGCAGACGTCCTCGTGGCTGGTTTCCTTTGTCTCCTTGTTGAACACCGATTTCACCGTGTCCATGGGCACGATTTCGTCGTCGAACCTGCCCGCCTGCTGGGCCGCGGCCGTGCGCTGCTGGCTCTGGAAGGAAAACTCATCCTGTACATCGCGACTGATACTGTAGCGATCGGCAACGATCTCGGCGGTTTCGATCATCGCCATATACATATAAGGCGACACTGTAGAAACTGTTTTCGACACGGCGCGATAGCTGTTCTTGTGCTTGTTCTGCACCAGCGATATCGATTCCAGACCACCGGCAACCACGATATCCATCTCGTTGCACATAATGGCCTTGGCGGCGTAGCCGATGGTCATCAGGCCCGAGGAACACATGCGGTCCATCTGGATACCGGATACCGTATCGGGCAGGCCGGCGGCGATGGCGCTCAAACGGCCGATATTGTAGCCCTGGGTTCCCTGCGGCGCGGCCAGGCCAAGAACCACATCGTCGACCTCGGCGGGGTCGATGCCCGCACGCTCTACCGCATGGCGCACGACGTGGCCGCCCATGGCCGGGGCTTCGGTAT
>JAUXCW010000310.1 GCA_030618705.1 Gammaproteobacteria bacterium
CGAGGGCAACTATGCGCTGAGCTTGCCGCCCGGGGACTATCAAGTCCGCGCCAATATGGAGGGTTACCTTTTCGACCCCAACGACCCCGCCCAGGTGACTGTGCTGTCGGGGGACTCAAGCAGCGTGAATTTCGAGTTGCCGGCTCCCGGTCACTTGCATGTCTCTGTGACCGATCAGGCCGGCCCGATACCGGCTAAATTGCAATTGGTCGGCTTCGACCCCAGTCCCCCGCTAAACGCCGCTTCTGATACTGGTATGTTCGGGGATGTCGATGCAGATGCTTTGCCCTATGGTGTTGCCCTGGCCGACTTTATCGATCGCAGCGGCGTGAGCGAGACGATTACAGTGGAACCAGGGGACTACCAGTTGGTTCTCTCTCGGGGGCCGCGGTATTCGGTGTACAAGGAATTGATCACTATCCAGGCCGGCATCACCACCACCATCCAGGCGCAACTGGCCCGCGTCATCGATGGCGCCGGATTTATTCACGGCGATTTCCATGTGCACGGCATCAACAGTCCGGATGCCGAGGTCACCCTTGAGGAGAGGGTGGCGGTCTATCTTGCCGAGGGTATGGATTTCTTCACCCCCTCCGATCACGATATCCGGATGGACTATGCGCCGACGATTGCGGCGATGGGGGTTGGCGACCTGATCGGCACGGCAACGTCCGCGGAAACCACGACCTTCGACTATGGCCATTTCAATAGTTGGCCTGTCACCATCGATCCCAACCGGCTGGGCGCCGGGGCGTTGGATTGGGGGAGAGAGGCGCAGCCCGGCATGGACTTCCCCGAGTACGCCAGCTACGTGCTGTCACCCGCAGAAGTGATGGCCGCGCTATTGGCCGACCCGAAAGACAATGTGGTGCAGATCAACCATATCGCCTCCCATTTCGGTGCCGATGGCCTGGCCATCGATACCGGCATGGTGCCCCCGCAGTCCCATACCGAATTGTCGTCACGTCGTCTGGACCCGAATCTCGGCAATGCCTTTGACGCGGGCTTCGACACCCTGGAAGTGTGGATCGGCACCAATGGTCGCAACGGTATCGTGAAAGAGTTCCTGGCCCAGAACGCCGGGGACTGGTTCAATCTTATCAACCAGGGCATTGTTCGTACCGGCATCGCCAATTCCGACTCCCACGACCGGCGTTTTACCCGCATATCGGCGCGCAACCTGGTCGCCAGCACGGTGAGCAATCCCGGCGAATTGTCGGCTGTCGCCGAACAGCTTGCCGCCACGGTACGGGACGGCAAGACCGTGGGCACCAATGCACCCTTTATCTCCCTGCAGGCCCAGGGCGTCTTTCAGAGTGCTGCCCAACAAGCGGGTTTACGTGTGGAAGACAGCACCAGTATGGCGCTGGACCCGGGCGGCGACGTCCAACTGACGGTACAGCTATCGACACCGGCCTGGGCGCCGCTAGACAGCGTGGAATTTTATATCAACAATCAACCGGCGCTCACCGACTCGGCACCCGCTGCGCGGTACACGATATGTCCCAATAGTGTGGTTAACGCTGGGGATGCCAACTGGCAGCAAACGGACGTGGTGGTCGACGCCGCCATCGAGGGAGCTACCCGCACCGATATTACCGTATCGCTCACGCTGCCGGCAGTAACCCAGGATGCCTGGGTGGTGGCTATTGCCAGGGGCAGCGACGGGGTTTCCGAGCCCTTGTTCCCGGTGTTACCGGCCAGCCTGGACGAGGTGAGTAATCAAACCCTGGCGGATCTCGTCGACGGCAACCTTGGTGAAGGCGGAACCCCCGCGTTTGCCTTTACCAACCCGCTGTTTATCGATGTCGGCGGCGACGGCTGGACCCCGCCCGGGGTGAGTGGCGGCAGCTGTCCAACGCCCTGACGGGCCTGGTTGCTGCGGGCGCCTGGCCGGGCTTGGCGGGCTTAGAAAGCCGGCTTTGGTGCCTCTATGTCAATCAGTTCGCCGCCCCGTAACACGGTCATCTCGATATTCTGGCCGGACGGTACGTTTTCCATATAAGCGCGGACGCGCTTCATTCCCTCCATGGTGGAGTAGATAATGTGGCCGCCAATCGAGACCACGATATCGCCACCGAGCAGCACGGTACTTTCTTCCACGACGATGGGGATGGTGCCGCCGAGCAGGCCGGCCTCACTGGCCCAGGAGTTCTTTGCCACTCGCTGCACCAGAAAACCCTCGTCCGCGGATACGTTGAGTGCCTTGGCGTACTCATCCTTGAGCGGCAGCACATCGGCGCCGATCCAGATCGGCGGTCGGTCGATCAACAGAGATTTCACCATATTGATGCTGGCGGCGAATCCCAGGCCCTCGTTGCCGCCGGACTGTGACTGAATATGACTAACGATTCCCATAAGCTTGCCGCTGCGGTCGAGTAGGGGGCCACCGGAATTCCCCTGGTTAATTGGCGCGTCGGTCTGTAAAAACTCCAGCGCTTCACCGGTGATGGTGTCCTGTTGATCACGACGGGCGCTGAAATGGCCAGCGGTGAAAGTAAAGTGCAGGCCGTAGGGCGCGCCGACGACGAATAGCTCCTGACCGATCTTCAGCTTGTCGGAATTGCCGAGGCGCACGGTATGCAAGTTCTCCGGCAATTCGAGGAGTCGCAGCATGGCGATATCGGCATAGCTGAGCGAGCTGATAACCCGTGCGGGGTAGGTCTTGCCGTCGGCAAACTGAACCATGATGTCATCTGCCACGTTAACCACGTGAGATGCGGTAAGAATATCGCCCTGCTTTGAAATGACGATGCCGGAACCCAGGCCCTGTGATGAGCTGGTTTGCAGCCCCTGCTCGGTAATTTGCTTGATGCTCTCCTTGGTATAGATGACCACCGTCGCTAACTTCACCTTGTTAAAGGCGCGACTGAAATCGGTGGCGTGGGCCGGCATGATAAGAGCCAGGGTGAAGGCCAGCGATGCAAACAGGAGGTTTCTCATGTGGTTTCTCTTGCTAATGGACTGTATCCGAAGTGTATGGCTGCCGCCAGCGCACTGGAAGCCTATGTTATCATGGCAGAATATTATGCCCCATGACGCGGAAGTTCATTTCAATAATAGTGACCACCTTGCGACCGAACACAGAGGAAAACCTATGACTATGCCGGCCCACGAAGCTATTCGAAACCTGAAGGCGCGTTATTTTCGCTATCTGGATACCCGGCGTTGGCAGGACTTGCGCAGCCTGCTGGCCGATGATTTTATCGGCGATTTTGGCTCGACCTCCGACCAGCTGTATGTCAGCCCCGAGGCCTTTGTCGAGAATCTCCAATCACAGTTCAAGGACGCGACAACGGTTCACCACGGCCATATGCCGGAGATCAAACTGCAGGGAGAGGACAGGGCGACGGCGTACTGGGCCATGGAAGATATCATTCACACACCGGAGTTCGAGCAACACGGGTTCGGTTACCATGACGATGAATATCGCCGGGTCGGTGACGAGTGGCTGATCAGCCGAACCAGCCTCACCCGCTTGAAGCTGGATTTAACACCGCTTTAAAGCTTATGGCACTTACACGCGGGATATTTGCGGAGGGGCCGGGGATTCCAGAGCAGGACCGTGCGCCGGTTGGCCGGGTTTGTTCCAGACAAACCCTGAGGCTCCCACGTCCATGTGGGAGACCCGGCGCCCGCACCCCCGGGCGATGAATAGCCTACATGGCGGGATTTCGTTCCAGACGAATCCCAAGCTCGTACTTCCATGTACGAGATGTATTCACGGCGAGTCCTGGGCTGGGAGCCCCGGTCCCTTGCCCAAGTACAATCGTGAACTCCTCGCCTTATTAGCCTTGCGTTTAAGTAAGTGCCAGACCCTCGAACCCGATAACCAATACCATAAGGAATTGCCATGAAACCCGAAACTATTGCACTGCACGCCGGCTACGACGGTGATCCCACCACCCACGCCGCTACCACACCCATCTACCAGACCACCTCCTATACCTTCGACG
>JAUXCW010000378.1 GCA_030618705.1 Gammaproteobacteria bacterium
GGACCGGTGCGGTCCTCAATACCGCCGATGTCGAAGCCGGGGCAAGCGTATTGGTCATGGGCCTCGGTGGTGTCGGTATGTCCGCGGTACAGGGTGCCCGCATCGCCGGCGCGCGCACAATCCTTGCCTCGGACCCACTGGCCGGGCGCCGGCAACTGGCCCTTGAGTTGGGCGCTACCCACGCCATTGACCCCCAGGACGAGGATCTTGCCGCGCAGTGTGCCAATCTCACCGACGGAATCGGCATGGACTATGCGTTCGAAACCGCGGGGAAAGCCGCTCTTATAGAGCAGGCGGTGGGCCTGATTCGAGCCGGCGGCGATGTGATCTGCGTCGGCTCACCCGGCTTCGAGGAGAATCTGACACTAAACAATGTCATACTGTTTCAGGCATTCGGTAAAAACCTGCGCGGCTGCCTGCTCGGCTCCTGTAACTCCTCCTATGACATTCCCCGCATGGCGCAACTGTGGCGTGGTGGGCAACTGGATCTGGAGAGCATGGTCACCGTCCGCAGGCCGCTGGAAGAAGTCAACGAGGCCTTCGCTGACCTGGAAGCCGGCAAGGGGATTCGAACGGTGCTGGAAATAGGTGATTAGTCGGCAGCGTTACTTGAGCACTGTAATCGGGTCGGTAAATAATTTTGAATTCGGTATCAGCACCTTTTTTCCGTCGTGATCGAGCTCCGTGTAGCGCAGATCAATCGCCACCACAATCCCCTCGTAACCCGATATCCGGATATGGTTTCCTTTCTCGAAGGGCCGGTAGAGCAATATGAGGAGACCGGAAAGCAGGTTGGAAATCGTGTCCTTCAGGGCGAAGCCAAGGGCAAAACCGGTCAAACCGAGACCGGCTACAATGGCCGACACATTGACACCCAGCGTTCCCAGCACGGTAACCAGGCCAAAGAGCATAAGTGTCATGCTGCTCACGCGGGCCAGCAACGAGCTCAGGTTGGAATCGAATTCCAATCGCCGGGCCGCCTCGTTGATAAGCCGTTTTATTAGTTTTGCCAGAACAAAAAAAACGACGAGAACCACAATAACCTGGATAAGGGTCGGCACCCAGAGTACCGTCTCTTCAAGCAAATCTTGCACTGGATTTTCCACTATTGACTGACCTCATTGTGGTAGACACGGGTAAAGCGCTCGACCCCGGGATACTCGCCATCATGAATTATTCGGCGCGTACGGGCAACGGGTTTTGCCCGGTAGTGCACGGGCTTCTTGTACCGCACCATCCCGCACCGTATGCTTGATGCATATCGGCGAAAAAGGAACCCACAGGCCATGACCCGAACCAGGCACTCTCTCAGCACGGAGATGACCTTGCTGGTAACACCGGAGCTAAGCAACTTTGGCGGCAATATGCACGGCGGCGAATTACTCAAGCTGCTGGACAAGGTCGCCTTTACCTGCTCCGTGCGCTACTCCCGGCGACACACGGTGACACTGTCGGTCAACGAGGTCCTGTTCAAGCAACCGATTCACATCGGCGAGCTTCTTTATGTACAAGCATCCGTCAACTACACCGGCCGGACCTCGATGGAGATCGGCATCAGGGTGGTGGCCGAAGACCTGAAAACCGGCAAGGTGCTCCATACCAACACCAGCTATTTCACCATGGTGGCGGTGGATGACGATGGCAATCCCACGCCTGTGCCAACCCACACACCGGAAACCGAGGATGAAAAGCGCCGCTGGAAGGAGGCTGTCGCTCGCCGAAAGCGGAGCGCTGAAGATACCGCTTAGCCTCTACTCCGGTATTCCTGTAACACATACTATCAGCGGCGTAATTTTTGGCCCTGTGGAGCACACACACGGGGAACAGCAAGCCAGTGCCGACCTCTACAAACCGATATGGGGCGACGCCCGTGGCGGAGACGCCCTCGCAGCCATGCTACAATCCGCCACCATCATCAAACCTGATCCATTCCTATCAATAACGTGCCCCAGCAAGGGACTCCCGGCATGAAAAAAATCCTCGTGGTTTACTATTCGCAAAGCGGCCAGTTGACCGAGGTGGCCATGCGATTCACCCAGCCCCTGCTGGACGCCCCCGATATCGATGTGCATTTCGAGAACATACAGCCGGTGGTGGACTACCCCTTTCCCTGGCCGTTCCTGCAATTTCTCGACGCGTTCCCCGAGTCGGTGTATCTCGATCCTCCCGCCATGGAAGCGACATCCCTGCGCGGGGATGAGGACTTCGACCTGGTGATACTGGCCTACCAGGTCTGGTTCCTGTCGCCGTCGCTGCCCATAACCGGTTTCCTGAAAAGCGACATCGCCGGGCGGCTGCTCGCGGGGAAGCCCGTCGTCACCCTGATTGCCTGCCGCAATATGTGGCTGATGGCGCAGGAGCAAATGAAAACGCTGCTGTCGGGATTGCAGGCCCGGTTGGTCGGCAATGTCGCACTGGTGGATGAGGCAGGCAGCCTCGGCAGCTTTCTCGCCACCCCGGTCTGGGTGCTCAGCGGCAACAAGGGCCCGCACCTGGGCGGCCTGATTCCCAGGGCCGGCGTCGCCGAGTCGCAAATCCAGGCCTGCGACCGGTTCGGCCAACGCATCGTCGAGGTGTTCGAGCAGGACCGTGAGATCGACGAAAGCCTGCTTTGCGGACTCGGCGCCGTGACCGTGGATGAAAAGCTGATCTCCAGCGAAAAAACCGCGCGCCGGGGGTTCAGGATCTGGGGGCGTCTGTTGCGGTCACTTGGCCCCCAGGGCGCACCGGCGCGCAAACCGGTACTGCTGGTCTATGTCTGCTTCCTGGTATTTTTTATCCTGACTTTTATCCCACTGAGCATGCTGCTGAAAAAGCTGCTGTCACCCTTGACCCGCGA
>JAUXCW010000123.1 GCA_030618705.1 Gammaproteobacteria bacterium
CTCGCCAGGGCCTGTTTTTCCGCCCGCAATTCTTCGGCGGTATGCTTGACACTGGAATAGTGGTAGAGCAATACCACGTAGTTCAGCAGCAGCGCCGCCAGGCAGGCGACAGCGACCGGCTTCCAGTCTCTCCAGTACTGGCGCCAGCGCAGGGGGGGTTGGAAATCCCCCTGCAACATATTAAAGGGCTCATCGGGCAGTACGCTCGCTTCCCAGGCCAGCATTTGTTCGACCTGTTGCACTTCCGTGTCGTGGCCCGCCGCCGCCACAGCTGCAGCCGCTCTCTCTCCATCGCTCCCCTGTTCCACCACCAGCAGCACCGGGGCATGACCATCGGCATCCGGCAATCCGGCAACGTGTTCGGCGGAATCCAGCGGAGCCACAAACCCGCGACAGGGGCCGGTGCGGGCAAGCAGTTGATCGCCTTGCAGCGTCCAGGTCTGCTTCTGCTCTGACCAGGGCAGCAGTAGTGTTTCGGGCATGACGATGTCTATACTGAGCCCTGCCGCACGAACCTCGTCAAGCAGGGCCTGAAATGTCTTGCGACGAACCAGTGCAACGCCCATGGCACCCGCTGCCACCTGCTTAAAGGCAAAGTGCAAATCTTCTGTGGGCTCGATGAGACCCTCTTCCATGGCATAGGGCAACATTTGACGATAGAGTTTACGCTCGGCATCGGTAACGGCGACAGTGCGCAGCGCCACCTCCCCGGCCGGCAACAGAAATATGAGCTCGGATCCGGGCAGCGAGCGGCGAAACTCCGCCAATTGCTCCAGGGTGCCGCTACTGACGCCACGAACGATAGTATTCTCGATGTGTACCCACTGGTAATATTCCGGTTCGTGGCTCGGCTTTACCAGCAAGCGCTGGGCAACTTCCACAGCGGGTGGTTGCAGTAATTTAATCATAACATTCTCATACTTCTGGCCAGCACGATTGACTGGTCGTTACCGACCTTGACGACACTATCCATGGACTGGCGAATTCGGCCCACCTGGGTCTGGGTCCTGATAAGAAATACCTCACTGCTATCCACTAATTGCTCCGCTTTCAGGGCGACCGAGCCCCATTCCGGGCGCTGCAGAAACTCACCGAGCGTCGTCACCTCGCCCTCGCGTATCGCTTGCAGGAGCTCTTCAGCCTGCTGCGGCGCCATCGGAAGATTCTGCTCCTTATCATACAGTGCTTGTATCAACATGCGGTCAACGCTGGCAACGTTTATCGAGGCCCCCTCTCGTGGCCATACCGTCACGGACTCACGCAGTGCAGCGTATATCTGCGGGGTGATGCCCTTAACCAGCAGCAGCTCCGAAATATCCCGCATTGCCATATCGGCGGGGCGATAGGGCAATGGCCCCTGGGCATAAAAAGTCTGCTCCGCACCGCCAAAACCTGTTTCCAGTACATTGTCATCCAGCCAGTCGAGCACCGCCTCGGTTATCGCAATCGCATCGGGCTCCGCCAATTGCGGCTCCTCGATACTCAATAGCAGGCGGACAAATCGCTTTTGCCATAGGTTGCTCGGTACCGGCCCCGTGTTCGACGCACCTGCGGTTGGGGGTGCCGCCTGCGGGCTTCCATTTTCATCGGTCTCTACCCCTCCTGGTACGCCGGCGCCGGCATTGAGGTTATTGAGATTGAACCTCCCCTGCAAGTCGTACACGGTAAACGACAACCAGCCGTCGTCGGTTTCATACTGGCCAAATAATTCGGGCCGATAGAGCGTATCGGCCTGCTGCTCCGCCCTGTCCTTCAATTGCGCAAGCAGAAGCTCGGAGGCAAGTTGCTCAGCACCAGTCAGATAGTACCAGGCCTGGTCGGACAGCAATTGATTGTCCGTGCGCCGCACAGCAACCACAAAGCTGGTGCTCAACGCCGTGATCATCACCATTGCCAGCGCCAGCACAAAAATGGCAACGATGAGTGCCGCACCGTGCTGCCCGGAGGGCAATTTATATCTGCGGTAGCAGTTCATAAATTCGCGTCAACTCGCCCAGGGATTCCAATTCAATCGTCACTTCCAGCGCCGCTGGCAAGGATGCCGCCGCAGTATCCCCCTGGGGCCAAAGAGGTGTCCACTGCCGGTCGATATTTGCCGTTTGTTGCGCGGGGAGAGCACGCACAGAGAGACTCTTCACGCCATCGAGAATCGGCCGCTCCCGAAATGCGCCGTCTTCGACCCGGTCGAATGCAAGCCAATAACCCCTGTACAACTGCTCCCCATCATAGCGGTAGTATACCCGTTGCATCTCGGAGCGAGGGCTGGACAGGGGGTTGTGCCAGCCGCGTCGATTCAACAGCAACACCGTCTCCTCACCATCGCTGACGATCAGGGGGGCCTCCATGCCACCATCCGCATCGCGGTTCTGCATGCCGGATGCCTGGCGAACATCACTCCCGAGCAAGGTCAGGAATCGCTGCAACTGGGCCAGTTCGGCCGATTTTTCCTCAAATGCCACCCTCGATTGCCCGACTCCCTCCAGGGCAGCGTAGGCGCTGGCACCGATCAGGGCTGTCATCGCCAGGGACAGCAACAGCTCGATAAGGGTGAATCCCCTTTGCCCCGGCACCACCTACTTCACCCCCAGATAGGCAGACACCCTGGCCCTGGGATCCTCCATATCCTTGCGGATGGCGACGCGGATGTTGATCCGGAAATAGTCCTCGATCTCGGTTGGCTCGGTCTCGGCCTCCCAGAACCAGTCGCGGCCGGCCATTATCTCTGTGCCGTCTTCCCTGCGAGGCGGGCGGTTGCCGCCCAGGCGACTCTCCAGGCGGTACATGGCCAGGCGATTCTGCGCCACCAGGTTAGCCACTATTTTTTCCTCCATAACCTTGACGCCCTTTACCCGCTCCGCGGCATTGATCAGCAGGGGCGGCAGCACCAGGCCAATGACCGCCAGTGCGACCAGCACTTCGAGCAGTGTAAAAGCGCGACTGCGGCTCGCGGGAAACCGCCGATCGCCCGCCGATAACAAACGCCTGCCTGTCGCCACCGAGTATTTCACCATATCAGTCCCCGGCCTCTTCCCCGTCGCGCAGGGAAACGCCGTCGTAGTCCCCCGACAGAACCAGGGTCAACTCCCCATCGCTGCTGGTCATGGTAAGGTCGAAATTCGTCACCTCGCCGCTGGAAAAGACTACAGCCTGGGGCTTGATCAGCTGTTTCTTTTTCCCCTTGTCGTCCTTTTTGTTCGTTTCGCCGACAGATCCCGGCCTATCACCGCGGGCTTTCAGCTCCTGCTCGATCTCCACCGGCTGCCCCTCTACTGCCAGCACCAGATCACCAACGCCCCTTATCTCTCCCTCGAGTTGGCGCATCTGGCCCTCTGCCGCAAGCCACTGACCCTGGTCGGAGGCCCAGGCCATCCACTGATAGTGGTAACTCGTATCGCCGTCATCCTGCCGCTGGAACAGGCGCAGGCCGCGCTGGGTGCCGGTAAGAATGGCTTCCTCTCCCTGCAATTCAAGCAGCGTCAGCAACTTATCCGCGCTTTTCTTCAGCGCCTGGCTGTCATCTTCGAGCACCAGGTTGGGCATGGCCAGCGCGGCGATAATGCCGACGACGAATATCACCATCATGAGCTCCAACAAGGTGAAACCGGCTGGGGATGTGCCCCGGGTCATAGCCACTCTTGCAGTCACCACTTAGCTAAAAAGTTTGTTCATGCCAAAGATGGGCAACAGGATCGCCATCACAATGGTCATCACAAAACCACCCAGGAACAACACCATGATGGGCTCCATGATGCCCATCATCCCTGCAATCGCTGTATCCAGTTCTCGCTCCTGGCTTTCGGCGCCGCGCTGAAGCATGTTTTCCAGCTCGCCGGAGCGCTCGCCGCTACCGACCATGTGCACCAGCATCGGCGGAAAAAACCCACTGGTCTCGAGCGCATAACGCAGACTCTTACCCTCCCGAACCGCATCGACGATAAGCACGGCACGCGCCTTGTACTCCAGGTTGGTTAGCACTGACCGCGCAATTTCCAGCGCCTCCAACAGTGGCACACCGCTTTGCAGCAAGGTGCCCAGGGTACTACTGAAGCGGGTGGTATTGAGCTTGTTGATAAAGCCCGACAACATGGGCACATATAACAAAAAGCGGTGCCACCACAGCCGGTTGCTCGGCTTGCGCAACCAGTAGCGAAAGCCGAGAACCGCAAGCACAATCCCGACCAGCAGCAGCAAGCCGTATTGCGTAATAAAATGGCTGGTGGCTATCAGCAATACCGTGAGCATCGGCAGCTCCGAATCGGTATTTTCGAATATGCGTATCAGCTCGGGCACGACAAAAACCATTAAGGCCACGATAACCGAAAGACTGACCACCAGCAGTATGACCGGGTAGATGAGTGCTGTTTTCACCTGCTGGGTAGAATGCTGGGTTTTCTCCGTGTAGTCCGCCAGGCGGTCCAGCACAACGCCGAGAAACCCCGCGTGCTCGCCTGCCTTGACCATGCCCAGGTACAAATCGGTAAACACCGCGGGATGTTCCGCCATCGCCTGGGCCAGGCTATGCCCCTCGTTTACCCGTGAGCGTATGCTCATCAGTACGCTCTTGATCGCCGGTCGTGTCGATTGCTCCGCAACGGCTTGCAGCGCCTCGGCCAGGGGTAGGTTGGACTGCACCAGGGTCGCCAACTGGCGCGTCACCAGGGCCAGTTCCGATACCGACCAGTGTCGTGAAAAGGTAATCCAGTTGGCGCGTGATTCTGTTTTGCGCGTGGTGGCCTGGACCTCGACCGGCTTGAGCTCCTTGAGGCGCAACATCGCTCGCACCTGGCGCTCTGAATCACCTTCCAGCAGGCCTTTGACTTTTTTGCCCGCGGTGTCCAGGGCAACATAGCTGAACGCCGCCATATGACTACCTCGCCCTGGTGACCCGCAGGACTTCGGCGAGGGATGTTTCCCCCTCCAGAATCCTGTTGATGCCGTCGTCAAACATACCCGGGATGGATTCGCGGCAGTGCGCCTCCATGACCTGCTCATTGGCACCGTCGTGGATCATGGCGCGCAAGGTATCGTCGACGATAATCAACTCGTATATGCCGCTGCGACCGCGGTACCCGGTACCCTTACATTGGTGACAACCCCTGGCCTTGTAGACGACCACATCATCGTTTTCATCGAGGCGGAGCATCTCGCGCTCGGCACGGGTCAGCGGGTCCTGTTCGCGACAAGCGTGACACAGGGTGCGCACCAGGCGTTGAGCCATGACCGCGAGTAAACTGGAAGACAGCAGGAACGGCTCCACGCCCATATCCTGTAATCGCGTGATAGCGCCGAGTGCCGTGTTGGTATGCAGGGTCGATTGCACCAGGTGCCCGGTTAAACTTGCCTGCACTGCAATCTCGGCCGTTTCGATATCCCGGATCTCGCCCACCATGACCACATCGGGATCCTGGCGCAATATCGCACGCAAACCCTTGGCAAACGTCATACCGACCTTGGGGTTTACCTGGGTCTGGCCGATACCTCCTAACAGGTATTCCACGGGGTCCTCGATGGTCAGGATATTTCGGCCGGGTTGGTTGATATAATTCAAGCCGGCATAGAGCGTGGTGGTCTTACCGGAGCCGGTCGGCCCCGTCACCAGGATAATGCCGTGGGGCGTGTGCAAACATTGCTTGTAGTCATCAAGCACCTGTTTGCTCATATGTAGTTCCTGTAAGTCCAGCTGCCCGCTTTCCTTGTCAAGCAATCGCAACACCACCCGCTCACCATGGGCGGAGGGGATGGTTGAAACACGGATATCGATGGCGCGACCCGCCAGTTTTATCGATATGCGCCCATCCTGGGGTATGCGTTTTTCGGCGATATCCAGACGCGCCATAACTTTTAGTCGCGAAACGAGCAGTGGCCCCAGCGCACGATCAGGGGTGATCAATTCGCGCAGCACGCCATCCACCCGCAGCCGGACAGAGAGCACATTTTCAAAGGACTCGATATGAATATCCGAGGCATGTTCGTTGATGGCCTGGGCGAGCACGGCGTTGATCAGCTTGATAACCGGCGCGTCATCCTCGGACTCCATCAAGTCCACGTCTCGTGGCAGGTCATCCAGCAGACCGGCGAAATCGATGTCCGAACCCAGGTCGTCGGCGGCCTGGCGTGCCTGGTTGTCGCCACGCTGGTAATGTGCGGCCAGCGCCTCCTGGAAAGCGGCATCATCGAGAAAAACCAGGGACAGATCGCAACCGGCATAGCGCCGTAATTCGTTGTAGCTATCGAGGCTGAGTCCGTACCGGGCGTGAACCGTGGCTACGCCATTGGCGCGCTCGAGAAATGCGCCGTTCTGGGTGGCAAAGGCATAGGGTATTCCGCTGTCGCTGTCGCCCTCACCCATGATCTCGTCGAGGGCCTCGCCGCCGACCACGGGTTCGTCGTCGCCGTCGAGCAGGCTGATCTCGGGCACATCACTTGCCACTGTCCGCATCCTTATCCGCACCGAACTTCTCGTGATACTCCTGTTCCAGGGGCCCGCTGTTTTTCAACTTCATGCGATTGATGTCTTCCATCTTCATGCTGTCCAGCACTTCAATCTGGTCCTTCCATTCAGGCAGAATGGGCATGACGTCATCGGGCATCAGATTGACGCCGTCCTCGCGACCACCGATCTGTTGATTGCGCATGTACTGGTATTTTTTCGCACTGGCGCCCTGCAAGACCTTGTTGTCCCGCACGATTGTGCTGCGCAGGAATACCATCAAGTTGGTCTTTTCCAGTTTGGTGCCATTACTCCTGAACAAACGACCCAGCCAGGGAATATCACCCAGTAGCGGCACTTTACGCTCGTTTTGCTGCAGGGTGTCCTGAATCAATCCACCGAGCACCACGGTATCACCGTTATCCGCCAACACTGTGGTGGTGATTTCGCGCTTGTTGGTAATGACATCGGAGGCAACCAGCTCGGTCAGCTGGGAAATTTCCTGCACAATTTCCATGACGATGGAGTCGCCCTCATTGATATGGGGCGTAACTTTGAGAGTAATACCCACATCCTTGCGCTCGATGGTCTGGAACGGGTTGTTAGGGTTGCTACCACCCGTACCGGTCGAAGTGAAACTACCGGTGACAAAGGGTACTTCCTGGCCCACCACGATACTGGCCTCGCTATTGTCGAGGGTCAGCAGGCTGGGAGTGGACAGGATATTGGTATTGGTTTGCTCCTGTAGTGCCTTGAGCAGGAAATTAAAATTCAGGCCGCTTTCGTCGAGTCGGCCGATGCCCAGCGCCAGCCCCGGATTTGCGGACAGCGCCGCCCCCAGCAAACCCGTGTCTTCCTCGACAATGCCGACCGTGGTCGCGCCGAGCAAGCCGACCCCGCCGGACGGTGGGCTGGCATTGGAGCCGTAGACCCCGCTCGAGTCACCGAACAACCACTCGACACCGAACTCCTTGTCGTTCATATTGGTGACCTCGACCAGAATGGCCTCGATCAGCACCTGGGCACGTCGAATGTCCAGTTTGGCAACCACCGCGAGAATGGTCTGCATCACATCCGGGTCCGCGGTAATGATCAGCGCGTTGGTCGCCTCGTCCGCTTCGATAATCGCTGTGGTCCGACCCGAGGTATCCTTGACCTTGTCGGCCTCCAGCTTGGCGATATTAGCCGTTACCCGACTGAGAACCTCGGCCACCGCGACCGCATCGGCATATTCGAGATAGATAACGCTGGCGTTGCCGATGTTATCCAGGGGCACATCGAGGTAGCGCACCATGGTTTTGATACGGGCGACCTGCACCTCATCGCCGGAGATCAACACGCTGTTGGTGCGTTTGTCCGCGGCGATGCTCATGCCGCTGAGCCCGGCTTCCACCGCCTTGCCCTTCTTTTGCTGTTCGAGCCGCTTGATCAGATTGACCACCTCCTCCGCCGAGGCGTGTTTGAGGCGAATGACCCTGGTTTGCGCCACCGCCGCGGTGTCTATCTGCTGGATAATCTGGCGGATACGCTGGATATTGTCTCCGCTATCGGTAATGATGATGGCGTTACTGGGCGCATAGGCAGCGAGGTGCGCCTGCTGTGGAACCAGCGGGCGCAACACCGGAATCAGCTTGGCCGCCGCCACGTTATCGAGTTGAATAACATGGGTCACATAACCGGCGGATTCCCCACCACTGGCTGTCTCTTCATTCTGGGTGACTTCCGAGGCCTGGGTGCGCGCCCCCTTCTCATCGATAATTTTAAGCACGTTGCCGGACTCCACCGCGGCGTAGCCATGAACTTTCAATATCGACAGAAACAGCTTGTACAACTCATCTGTACTCAGGGGGCGCTGGGACACCACCTCGACCTTGCCCTTGACCTTGGGATCTACGATGATGGTTTTGCCGGTCGCGTCCGCCACAAACTTGATCAGTTCACGTATATCGGTATTGTTAAAATTGACTGTCCAGCGAGCCTGCCCCTCGGCCGCCTGCAGGTGCCCGACGACGCCGCTGAGCAAAACTGTAAGCAGTAACAACCTGGCTATTGCATTCATCGATATTTTTCTTCTCATCACTAACCTTTGTCTGGCAGGCGGAAAACAAGTTCCTGTAGCTGTCCCTGGCGCATGATATTGACCCTGACTTCGGAAAGATCGTCGACTTCCTTGTACAGGCTCAAGGCCTTGCGGTAATCGCTCAGCTCGACACCATTGATATGTGTGATCACATCGCCATCTTGCAGGCCGAGACTGGCAAAGTCCTGTTTATTGTTTGCCGCGCCGATTTTAAAGCCCACTAACTTCCCGCCCTCGCTATGCGCGCTGAACCTGATCAGCTCGCTGATGCTGCCGGGGTTGGTCTGGATCTGCTCGCGATAACGCCCCATCATGCGGGTGACATCCTGGTCTTGGGATTTGTCGATGACACCGGAAGGCGCCTCTGCCGGGGGTTCTTCCGCGCTTTTTCGCTGCTGCACCATATCCTTGCTGAACAACAGCAATTCTTCGAGGCTGCCGTTGTTATCCAGGATGATTCTGTCGACATCGATGGTGCGAAGAAAAACGCCGGGGGCGACCGGAAGTTTCGCACCACTCTTGTACTGTTTGGATGTATTATTGATGGCGATGATTGCCACGGAGTTTTTGTCGGTATCGGACTTGACGATACCCTCGAGTCGCATCTGCAAGCGGGTTTTTTTGACCTTATCCCTGGCTGCCGCCGCATTGGCAGCCGCATCCACGCTGGCAGCCTGACGGTCGCTGGACCAGCCCCAGCTCTTTACCGTGTTGACATCCAGTTCGGCGGCGGGATTCGCGGCGATTGCGCCACCCTGCGCTGAAACCGCCCCGCTTGTCGCTCCGGCACCTGCACCCAGAACACTGAAGAAGTGAATAACACCGTAGACACCGGCCAACAGCGCCAATAGCAGAATTGATAAGCGCAGGCCCCACAGAAGTTGCGGCGTATTGAGGGACTGCCCCCAGCCGGATAGCGCGCTATCCCACCGTCCCA
>JAUXCW010000093.1 GCA_030618705.1 Gammaproteobacteria bacterium
CAGCCGGCCGGCGCGGCAGCTCTCAATCGCCGCTATCCCGCGCTGGAATCGGTGTACTACTTTAGCTGGGCCAGCAACGACAGTTACCCCGGCCTGCTCGGTGACGGCACCGTACCGAGGCCAGGGACAAACCCCGCACTGATTTTACCGGCATTCTATATCGGTAGTTTCGAGGATCCCAACCCTGGCTACGGGCTACCACCCTTTGAGGATTCCTGGTGGCCCAATGACGGCATCGTCAATACCCGCTCCATGACCGCTCCGCAGCTGGGCAGGGCCGACCCCTGGGTCTCCTGGGCGGAGCGGAACAGCCGACCCATCGAAACCGGCATCTGGAATTTTATGGGAACGCGGGAGGGCTGGGATCACCTCGATGTGGTCGGCCTGCAGACCCGCAAGGACTTTATGGGTTTCTATCATCGGCTTGCGCAACAGCTTGCTGCGCTACCCGCCCCTCCCCCATAGTTTAGTCGTTAGCGCCCGGCCCGCCGATAGAACCAGGCCCGAATATCCTGTTCCACAGCGTAGAGACAAGGCAGGTATAGCAGGGTGATAATGGTGCCGAACGCGACTCCCCAGAGCATGGCCATGATCATCGGTGTAATGAGAGGGTTGGACCCCAGCCAGCCGTAGGCAGCGGGGATAAGGCCGGCCACTGTCGTCATGGTCGTAATCAGGATGGGACGCAGACGATGGATCGAGCCGCGGACGATATCCTGTCGCGCTACCAGGCCGTCGACCCGGTATTTATTCAGTTGGTCGATCATCACGATGGCGCTATTGACCAATACTCCCGCCAGGCCCAAGGTTCCCATCAGTGCCGGCATACTCAGGTCATAACCGTGGACACTGAATGCCAGCAGCACACCGGCAAATCCCAGCGGCACGATGGCCATCACGATCAGCGGCTGGGTGAGCGAATTAAACAGCAGCACCATGACAAAAAATATCGCCACCAACACCACTAACAGGGTACCCGCCAGGTTGGAAATCGCCGCATCCTGGCTCTTCAATTCACCCCCCTGACGCAGGCGCAGAGCGGGATAACGCTGTTCGAACTGCTGTGTCTCGATAAACTCCGCCAGTTGCGCATTTATCTCAACCACCGAGGTCGAGTCCCGGTCGATCTCGGCAAAAACCGTCTCCGTACGCTTGCCGAAATGGTGCCTGATCGAAGACTGGCCCGGCTCTATCTCAAAACCCACCAGTGCTCGCAACGGAATGCGCGCGCCATCGCGATTGACGATAGTCAGTGACTGTAGCGCTTCGACACTGCCCCGCTGGGGTTCCTGCAGCTGCAGGCGATACTTGATGCGCTCGCCGATAGTCTGCAGCTCATCGATGATGTAACCGTCGAAGGCAACCCGGATGGCGCGGGTAATATCCCTCACTCCGAGGCCGTAGGCGGCAATTGCCTCATGATTCAATTGCAGGTTGATAATGTCCTTGCCGGCATCGTAACTGGTCCAGGATTCCGTCACCCCGGGTTGTCGTCGCAGCCATGCCAACAGCTCATCCGCGACGCGACCCCGCTCATCGCCATTGGTAATGACCTGTACTTCCACCGGGTAACCGACCGGCGGCCCAACGAAGTCGGTCAGCACCTGCAGGCTTTCAAACTGGCTGAACGCCGGCAACTCCCGACGTAGTGTCGCCATCAACTCAAGGCTGTTGATGCCACGATTATCCAGCGGCTCGAGGTAGATGTTGATCACCCCCCAGGCGCTCTGGCGGCCCTCGTCCACTTCGTGGGGGCGTCCGATCTGGTGGGTACCGACCCGCAGCCGGGTGTTCTGCAAGTCCTTCTCATCGACCAGGCTATGGATATAGGTTTCGACCTTGCGCAGTTGCTGGTAGGTATTCTCAAAGGACGAGCCAGCCGGCATCTCCGCCTTGATATGCAGCACATCGATATCGGTTTCCGGATAGAGATCGATATTAACATGGCGAAAACCTGTCACCATAATGCCGACAAACATCAGGCTCAACAGCGTAATGCCGAGATACCGGTGCTCGAGCAGCACCTCGATTATTCTCCGATAGCCTTGCTCCACCCGGGAGAACCAATGGGCCATGCCCCGGTGGCCGGGATCTTTTTCGAGTGCCCCGGCGATATGCGCGGGGAGAATAAGCTTGCACTCCAGCAGCGAGGCCGCGACGATCATCACCACCATGGCGGGCATCATCCACATAAACTTGCCCTCTTTGCCTCCCAGAAATATCAGGGGCATAAATGCCAGCATGGTCGTGGCGGCGCCGGTCAATACCGGCGGCGCGACCTCAGCGGTACCTTCGATCGCCGCCTGCTGCGGTGACAGGCCACGCTCACTATGGCGAAAAATACTTTCACTGGTCACCACGGCATCGTCCACCAGCAAACCCAGCATGAGGATGATCGCCGACAGGGGAAACTGGTTGACGGTAATATCCAGCAGCGGCATCAGGGCAAAGCTGAGCATCACGGCGGTGGGAATACCGACCACCACCCACAGGGTCGAGCGCCAGGGAAAGAAAAGTATCAGGACAAAAAACACCAGCACCATGCCGACCAGCGCATTATTGGTCAACATTTTCAACATGGCGCGTGTATAGCGGGACAACTCGTTGACTACCACGATCTCGACGCCGGGGGGCAAGCGCATATTGATCTGTGCGACCTGCTCCCTGACCTGGGCCACCACCTTTAGCTCGTTAGCGGACAACTCCTTGCTCACATTGATGGTGATACCCGGCACGCCGTTGACGTAGCTGCGCTCCGACCAGTCCTCATAGTCGCTGACCACCGTGGCGATATCGTCTACCCGCACGTAATTGCCCTGCTCCGCGGCACGAATAATCACGTCGGCCACATCCTTGGGGTGGGCAAACCGGCCCACGGCGATAACATCTTTCTCGGCGACAAAGGACTCCACCGAGCCGCCGGTCTCGGTAATATTTCGCGCCCGGATCGCCTGCTCGATCTCGCTATAGCTGATGCTCAGCTGGTGCATTTTGAGGGGATCGAGCAGTATCCGCACTTCCTTGTCGCGATAGCCATTGAGATCGATACCCGCGACGCCGGGCAATTCACGCAGCTCATCCTCGACTTTTTTCGCCAGTTGCCGCAGCGTATCCTCGGATACCCGACCGGCCAGCAGCAGCTCGACAACCGCGACATCCTGCACACGAAGCTCGGTCAGTTCAGGTTTGCGCGGCAGGTCGGTGGGCAAGCGCGCCGCTGCGCGGTCGAGCGCCCGCTGTATATCCCGGGCCATGTCATCCAGTTCGCCGCGATCGGCCTCCTCCCTGGCCGTAACCAGGATTGCGGATACGCCCTCCAGGCTGTTGGAAGACAGGTCCAGCATACCGTCGATCTTCAGTATTTCCTCTTCCAGGGGCGTGGTAATGGCCAGCTCGACATCTTCGGGACTACTGCCGGGGCTGGGGGTAAGAATGGAGAACAAACCAAAATCGATATTGGGAAAGGCGCTATACACCGCCGTGCGCAAGGACTGGATACCGAGCAGGATGATGAAAACCATCATCAGGTTGACCAGCAGCGGGCGCCGGACAAAAAAACCGATCAGTGCTTTCATTGCCTGGCGGTATCTTGCGCGGCGACAGAAGTTTGCACGGCAACCCCTTCGTACAGCAGGGACAAATTATCCACCGCCACCAGATCGCCCTCCGACAAGCCCGACAGCACCGGAATCCAGTCACCCATGCTCATACCCAGGGAGGGGGAAACTCGCACTACCCGCCCATCGCGAACAACAAACACCACGCGCTGCCGATCGCGATCGACTACCGCCGCGCGCGGTACCGCCATTACCTGTTCTTCCCGGCCGCGCAATTGAATTTGCGCAGACATCCCCTCGCGCAACAGGCCGTCACTATTGTCGACCCGCAGTTTTACCGCAAAGTTGCCGGTGTTGGTGTGCGCGGTGCTGCCGATGGACTCGATGCGAGTCTCGTATTCGCGCCCCGGCACACCGGGAGTCTGCATCGGCGCTATATCACCCGGGTGGAGTAAATTGACCTCCCTCTCGGTGACATAACTCACTACCTGCAGGCTGTCTGTCGTCTGCACCACCGCCAGCTGGTCCCCGGGCCGCACCTTCTGCCCCGGCTCCACCGACTCGGATTCCACGATGCCGTCTACCGGACTGATAAGCCTGAGGTCGCGCAATTCCTGCTGTGCCAGCTTCTCTGCCGCCAGCGCCTGCTGCAAGCGGGCCACTGCCGCATCGTAGGCCGCCTCGGTCTGTTTAAAGTCCTCCTCCGATACCACCTGGCGACCGATCAACGCACGATAGCGCTCGAAGGTGCCCTGGGCGCGTGCCAGCTCGGCGCGGGCGGTTGCCACATCTGCCGTGGCGCGATCCAGGCGCAGCCGTTGTTTATTCTCTTTCAGCCGCAGCAGCAACTGCCCGGCCTCGATGCTCTGGCCCTCCCTGAACAGGACTTCAGCTACCGTTCCCGCCAGCTCGACTCCTATCACTACTTTCTCTGCGGCGACCAGGCGCCCGTAGGCCTCGATAAGGTGCCGCCCGGGGCGTTGCTGCACTTCCAATACGCTGACTTGCGGCACCTCGGCGGTGACACTGGCCCGGCTTACCTCTGCCTCATCGGCACCCTCGCAGGCTATCAGCAACGGAACCAGCACGCCCAGTGCCGCTATCAGGCGGAGATACGCCGGACATGCCGCTACCGGCAAAGGCATTAATGATGGGTCTCATGTCGATTGCGCTGTTCAAAACCGCTGAATCGATCTCGTGCATATACGCTGTGACAAGCGGTGCAACTCTCGTTCATTTTATAAACGAAAAAATTGGCCAGCTCCGCGTCGTGCTCTTTCGCCACGTGGGCTAACATACCGGCATAGTAGTGGAATTTTTTATCCAATTGCCGGAACCGATGGGGCAGGGTTTCGTGCAGGGCCTGCTTTTGCGCCGGGTCCAGTTTTTCACTCATGATGTAACCCTGCTGGATTTTTCGCGCCGTGCTCTCGATCAGCGGCCAATCCGCCGAGGCCACGGCGAAGGGAAGGGTTTCCATGCCGGCGCGAATTTCCTGCATTTCCTGCCGTAATAACTGGCGGATTTCAGGCGTTAGCTGAACCTTGCCCTCCTTGCCATGGTGGCGGTGCTTCTCTTGCGCAGCAATAGACATCGTGGAGAACACAAACAGGAACACAACAATAATTGTCCGCATACTAAGGTCCTACCCGATAGATTCCCATGGTTTCGGAGTCCGCACAAAGTACCGATACACGGCGGCGCGCAGATTGCACAGAGGCTACGACGATGTTTAGATGAACAGCGTGCCAAGTGGCTGTCGCCATTGCGCTACTTCCCCGGTTTTATTATTCACGCCCGCACTGGCCGGACCATGTTCGATCAAGCCGCGCTGCGATTTCTCTTGTCATTCTCCCTGTTAGCGGCCTTCGCCGCAAGGGGCAGGGGATTGCCCTGGCTACGGGCACGTTTTATGCCCCGGTCCCATTCACGATATAGATTATAACTGTACTCTTCACAATTGATTTCGATGGTATGGCTGGGGGAGTCGGTAAATTCGGCCTTCATGCCCTCGTGATACTCATATCGCTCGCGCTCCATCTGGCCGCTATCGGGCGCGTTATACACTCCCGTCAGGTAGTCGGCGAGGAAGTTGGACTGCAACTCGGCGATCGGCATCATGGCGCATAGCGGTTGCACCAGGGCGATAAACATAAGGTTGTCAAAGCGCGGATCGAAGATGCGCTGCCATAGCGCGATGTCATTGCCGGGGGCCGAGACCAGTGCCGGATCGAAAAACGGAAAGCGTATGTTATAACCCGTGCATTGGATAATGACATCGGCACTCTCGACACTGCCGTCGTCAAAGGTCACCTCGCGGCCACGCAGTTCGCGGATATCTCCCCGGGGGACGATATCGCCGTGAATCAAGCGGGCGTGCAAATCCTGGGAGACGGTACCGTGGCGCCGGCTATAGTGTTCTGCCGGCGGTTTCAGGCCAACCCTGGCGGGGTCGCCGAGAATAATGCGCAGCCAGTTCTCGGTAACAAAATTATAACAGGCGACGCGCAGCACCCTGGGAATAAACCGTCGCTTGAAGCGCTCCCACAGACCCGGCCGGCGCATGGGGTGACGCAAGCCCTTGTCCTGGGGAATATTGCCCAACACCTTGGGTGTTATCCAGACCCCGGAACGCTGTGAGAGTATGACTCTTGCGGGCCCCCTGCCCTCGCGGTGCGCCTGCCCGAGCTCGCAAACAATATCCATGGCGGAGTTTCCCGAGCCGACCACCACGACGTTTTTACCGCGCAGGTCCAGCGGCTGCTCGACACTGGTATAGTCGTGGGCATGCATTTGCACGCCGTCAAAGGAGCCGGGAAATTCCACCCGCCGCGGATCCCAGTGGTGACCGTTGGCCACCATTACCGCATCGTAATAGCGGGTCTCACCGCCGCCGGGGCCAGTGATCTCCACCTGCCAACAGCCGTCATCGAGACGCTCGACGGCGGTCACCTCGGTTTGAAAGGTAATATGCCGATTGACGCCGAAATGCTCGGCATAGGACTCGAAGTACTGAATGATCTCCTCGTTGCCGGGAAATTCCGCAATATGGCAGCCGAAGGGGTAATCCGACAGCTCCATCACCCGCTTTGACGTGTTGATATGCAGCGAACGGTAGATACTGGACAGGCCGTTGTCGTTGTTGAATCGCCACAGGCCGCCGACCTTGCTGCCCTTCTCGAAGCAATCGAAGGGCAAGCCCCGTTGCATCATCACCTTGGCGCAGATAAGACCGCTGGTACCGGCCCCGATAATACAAATTTTGGGTAGTGCCTGTTGCATGCCAACCTCGAGTGAGTGTACGACGCCCGGCCGGGATCGCACTGTCAATCTCGAGTTTACAAAGCTCACCGCCGAAGGGCGATTACCATCTGTTAACAGCAGGGGGAGGATTGGGGGGTGAGGGCTTGTTTAATCGTCCTCGTCACTGAACTCGGTGTTGCGCAGCCTGTCAGATGAACCCCGCGAGGGATACTCCAGGGTGTTCTCTACCTGTTTGACGTACTCATCGGGCCATTGCGGGAACGGTAGCTTATCCTGCTCCCTCCATTGTTCGACCAGCTTTTCCACCCGCTCCTGTTGGTCGCGGTCGAGGTTCGCCGGCTGCTCCACCATAAGCGTCTGGGACGGGTAGGCAAAGAAGGTACCGGATTCCTGGATCAGGTCGATAATCCGCAGGTTGATATCCTCCGCAATCGCCAGGTACTGCTGGAAATCATTGGTGGTCACCCGACTGTCGAGCCGCACCATATAGGCGTAATCGTTGATATTGAACAGCCTGACGCTGATGCTTTCGCTGTGGATGGCCGGATGGGCGTACAGCAGCTCCCGCAGCCGCGCCAGAACATATCGCAATTGGTCCGGCGTGGTGGCCAGGCGCAGCGCCATCATACGATAGTAGCGAATAGTGTCGCGGGCGGTATAGTTTTCGATTTCCCCGGCGGCAAAGACGGCGTTGGGAATGTTCACCACGGTCCTGTCCAGAGTGCGCAGCAAGGTCGAGCGCAGGCCGATCTCCTCGACGGTGCCGACGGTATCGCCGAAGCGGCAGAAATCCCCGGGCTGGACCGGCCGCGCTAGATAGAGGGTGATCGCGCCGATGAGATTTTCCAGGGTCTTTTGCGCGGCCAGGGCCACGGCGACACTGCCGACCCCGAGCCCGGCGATCACCGTCGTCACATCGTAACCCGCATTGTCCAGGCCCATAATCAACAGGATGGCGACCAGCACCATTTTGATCACGGCAGAGATTGGCCGCACGATAGCGGTCGCTTCCGGTCGGCCCGAGCGAACCATTCTTCCACGCACCCGGTTAGCGATAAACTCGACGATTCCAACCACCAGAAACACATAGGCCAGATACACCAACGGCATGGAGCCGAAAATAGCGCGGGCGACCACGCTCAAGCCCAGGCTCAGCATAAAGGCTCGCGTCAGCATAATGTAGGCGAAGATACCGAGGGGACCGAGCAACAGGTTAATCAGTACCTGGATCCAGGGGGCGCTCGACTTACGGGCGAGCCGGCGCAGCAGCCATGCCAGGGTACCTACCAGCGCCACCATGCAGAGAATAAAAGCGATCAGGTAGGCCCATTGCCAGTTGTCGATACCCAGCGCATGCCCCGGCGGCAACCACTCCGAGACTTTCTCGGCAATTTCACTGTGGCCGAACTCCTGCCACAAGGCCGGAATCTGCGCCACCGTGGCATTGGATATCTTCCACTCCTCGCCACCCTTGCCGTCGGGAACCCGTTGCAGATAAAGATCAACCATGCCCTTGCTGGTTTCGATGGTGCCCATTATGTCGCGGTACGGGGGCAAGTCGTCTTCTTGCTGCCCCTCGGGTTTGTCGCTCAGGGCGCCGATATCGATCCAGATATGTCGACTGAAGATATAGCGAAGCTCTTTGACTAACCGGGGGCCGTCCTTCGCACCCATTCCCGGCGGCAGATAGCGCATATCCAGATATTCGGCGGCCTCGTCATATTCACCGGCGTCAAGCGCTGCGGAAACGCCGATCAGCGCGGCGCGGGGAGTATCACGGGTGGATCCCCCCTTGGCAGCGTGCTCGGCCACCTCCTTTTCTATGATGGCTTTCTCTTTTGCCTCGGATTCGACGATGTCCCGCACCGTTGGTGCGGCTGTCGATTGCACCGGCGCAGACTTCGATTCACCCGACTCAGCGACCGATGCTTCCCCTGCAAATATCCCTGGAGTGGTGAAAAACAGGAGCACCACTACGAACAGATTGACAACAGTTTTCATGCCGGGGTTTTTATCCTTTTATCTGCGGGCGCGAAGTAGAATGCATAGTAAAGACTACTGCAAGGATTGCAAAGGCGACCTGCAGACACAAAAACGCCCCGGCTGTTCTCACAGCGCGGGGCGTGGCTTGGAGCTTTTTGTTGCCTAGTATTTAAAGTCGAACCAGAACCAGGCTTTCTTGCGATCCTCGGAAAAATCATCGGCCCGATAGTCGGCATACTTGAAACCGAAGGTATAGTACTTGGCAATGGTTTTCGCTATCACCAAGTCGAGTTCCCTGCCGTAATGGTCAGAGCCACTGTCGGCGCTGAAGTCGTGGAAGATCGCACCCCACTTGGCACCCAGCCATTTAGCACCGAAATCCACATAGATATCACTCAAGCCGTCTTTGGGAGTTACCAAAAACATATCCGCCCAACCGTTAAACTTGTGCCCGGTAGCCAGTGGGGTCAGCAGACCGTAGTCGCCGCCATCGGAGCCAAGCACTTCGTTGCCGACCTTGACGCTCATCTTGCCAAAACCGATGCCACCCATCAAGTGGTAGTAATCTACGTCGAATTTGTTTCCCGTTTGGTCAAACTCGGCATTCTGACGAGCGTACTCAGCGGTGTAAAGCCATGCCAGATTGTTCGGCTTGACGCTGCCATCAAAGCGCAACCCCACCGAATTGTTGGTGTTCTTGGTGTCATCGTCATCCAGAAAATAACCGTAACCCACCAAGCTACCCCAATCCCAACCGGTATACGCGAGGTTGACAATATTGTTGCTCATATCACGATTGAACTTGTCGAGAACCCCCTGCACCCGTGTCATATAGTCATAGGATAACTTCCAGTTCTTGCCAAAATTAAAATCGACGGAGCCGGCATCGAAAGTTTGCTCTTTCTGGCGCCAACCGACATTGCCGATCCAGCGGGCATTGTCGAGGATAATGCGCTGACGACCCAAGCCCAGCCAGGCACTGTCCCAGCCCTCATAACTGATAACTGCCCGGTTGAGTGCGGTGCCGGAGGGATCGGCAACAGTCGCATATTTGTTCTGCGCCGGAAACCCGGCCTGGTCTGTCTGTTCCGGGAAATAGTGACTGACGCCAAAAAAGTCGCTGTTCCAGACATTGGTATTGGTAAACTCACCCAGTAATTTAAAGCCACCCCAGGAGCCAGTCTGGTAACCCAAGCGAGTTCTCAGGGTCAGCGCGGCGGCATCATCATGGATGTTGTCGTCCACACTCTCATAACGCAATCTGACATCGGCAATGACCTTGCCGGCCTTGATTGCCTCGATAAAGGCATCACTCTGCACTTCCTCCGCTGCCTCCTGGGCCAGTAGTGGCATGCACATGACTGCGGAAATCCCCAGAACCGGCAGTGCGTGTATTTTCTTCGACATTACATTCTCCTCTGTACAAATAATTAGCGCTCCGGCCTAGGCCGTATTGAACTCCACTCGAATGGTGCCTCTGCGGGCCCTCTGCCGGCGGAAAATCCTGTCCTCATCGCGAAAACCTCCTCGCCAACTCGGGTCGGAATACGATGCGTATCATTCCACCTCCTGCACTATCTGCTGTTGACCTCGATCAAGTTCTACCGGTGATTACCGCTTAATAGTGGGTTTTCTACCACTGAGGTGGTAGAAAACTCCCCGCCTGTTCGGTGAGGGCTATACGTGGAGCCCGGCGCAGTGCCCGGAGGCCCATGCCCATTGAAAGTTATAGCCCCCCAATTGCCCGCTCACATCGACCACCTCACCGATAAAAAACAGCTGTGGAATATTGTTCGCGGCAAAGCTTTGCGATGACAGCCAGCGAGTATCGACGCCGCCCAGGGTGACTTCCGCGGTGCGATAACCCTCGGTACCCGCCGGTTGCCAACTATCGGCGGCCAGCACCCGGCCAACCACTCCCAGGCGCGTATTGGAGTATTCCTGCATCGGCCCCTGCCATTGATGCCACTCACACAGGGCCGTCGCCAGCCGCCTGGGCAATAGCCCGGCCAGGGCCTGGGCCATTGGCTGACGGGGTCG
>JAUXCW010000200.1 GCA_030618705.1 Gammaproteobacteria bacterium
AATCCCGCAGCACAACCGTGGACAGAATCCAGCAGATGCTGCTGACAACGCTACTTCTGGCACTGGGGGCGATCCTCATCGGCGTATTATTCGCGCTGAATGCCGGTTCCACCATCGGCCGGCCGGTACGACAACTGACCGCGCATTTTCGACAACTCGACAAGGCGGACGCGGACTTTGAATTCGAACCCAGGGGCAGTGAGGAAATCGTCACCCTGGCCACGGGGATCAATCAACTGGTGGCGAGAATCAGGCTACAGCTTGCCCGCCAACACGAAGAGATCGCAGAGGCGACCACCAATCTCAGTACCCGCAACCGGGAGCTGGAAGAATCGCGACGGGTTCTCGAGCAGGCCCTCAAGTCAAAAGACGATTTCCTAGCCCGCATAAGCCACGAGTTACGGACCCCGCTGACCACCATCATCGGTTTCAACCGCCTGATCGGCGCCAGCACTTCCGTTGAGCAGGCGACAGAGTACAACCGCCACATCGAGCATGCATCCGGCTTACTGCACTCGATCATCGACGATATCCTGGATTACTCGCGCCTGCAGTCGGCTTACTTCGAGCTGGAGAGCATTCCCTTCGACCTGGAGGGCTGCATGGAGGATGTGGTCGGCATGCACGGCTACGAGGCGGTGGCAAAAAGGCTGGAGCTGGTACTGCTTATCGACGGCGATGTCCCGCGCCACGGCATCGGTGACCCCCAGCGCCTGCAGCAGGTCGTCAATAACCTGCTGGCCAACGCGCTCAAATTTACCCCCAAGGGGGAGGTCATCATTCGGCTCGTGGTATTGCAGCGACAGCGGGACAAGGTAAGGCTGGAATGCGAAATACGCGATACCGGCATCGGCCTTCCCACTGATGACCGGGACCGGCTGTTCCAACCGTTTACCCAGGCAGACAATTCGATCACCAGAAAGTACGGCGGTAGTGGACTGGGCCTCGCCATCAGCCGATCCCTGGTGCAATTAATGGGAGGCGAAATCGAACTGAGCAGCGAAGCGGGCCAGGGAACAACGGTTACCTTCAGTTTTGATCTGCAACTGGATCCCACCACAGGCCCCGGTGACCCATCAGCAGGCCAGGCGAGAACACCGGTATTGGTTTACGACGGCAACGACTGGTCGCGCCGCGCCGTGCGCTCAGCGCTGTTTCACTGGTCGATGGATATCGCCGTATGTGCCGGGCACGACAATTTTATGGAACAACTGCCGACGCTGGATTCCACTGCGCTGGTCGTGCTCAGCCTTTCCCACGGCGAAGCACAGATCGATAAGCTCGCCCCCCGGGTACGCGCTATACGCCGCCACTTCGAGGGTTCGATCCTCCTGCTCTCACCGGTTCCGGATCTTGCCGCGCACATGGGCGGCACCGACATATCCACTGCGAAGATGGGCTTCGCCATGAAACCCCTGCGCCGACAGCACCTGGTCGAGCAGTGTCGTCAACTGGTCAACCCGATGGCGGCCGCGGTCGTCGAGCTGCCGGCGCCAGAGCCCCTTACCGGCCTGCAGATCCTGGTTGCCGAGGATCACACCCTGATTCGCGACCTGCTGGCGCGAAACCTGCGCAGCGCCGGTGCCGGGGTCGAGGCCGTGGCGGACGGCGAGCAAGCCGTACTGGCCTGCCTGGGAGCCCACTTCGATTTATTGCTGATGGACCTGCATATGCCGCGCATGGACGGCATAAGTGCCACACGGAGTATAAGAGCCCAGGGCGGCACCATGCCCATCCTCTGCCTCACCGCCGACATTACAGCGAAGGAGCGCGACACCCTCAGGGAATGCGGGATAGACGCCGTGCTCCTGAAGCCGATAAACGAGGCCGAATTGATTCGGCAGATACTGCTGCAGTGCGGACATGATGCAGAAGCCGAGACCGTAGCCGCAAGTGATATCGCCACTGCGGGCTCGTCGCATGTCACGCCCCGCGTAAAAGAGACCTTGCTGAAAATGATCGAGGATGGCCGATGTGCGTTCACCGCCGGTGACGAACCCGGCTACAACGCCATTCTCCACGACCTTCTCGGCCTGGCGGGCATGTACGAGGAGCGACTGCTGGAGGAGATGACCAGGGAGATAAAACGCCAGGGCTTTAAACTCACCCCGGAGGAAGCGGCCCACCTGTTTGCCGAGGCGGAAACCCTAATACAAAAGTATTAGCTCTTCATCCAGCTACACATTGTTATGCCGGTCTCCTAGTATAGGGTCAAGCACAAAGGGAAGCGTGCGGGGGACAGGGAGTTGTCCGACTCAAAGTGGATTTGAAGGGGGGCTTATGCCCCCCTATCTATTTCAAGCGCCCCCTATCTATATCTATTTCAAGGTGCTCCGGCCTATATCTATTTCAAGGTGCTCCGGCGGCCTATTTCAAAGCACTCTGGCGGCTTATTTCCTGCTTCCCATTTCGGGATAACCCCGCTAATACTTTCGTATTAAGACTTCTGGCCAATTTCAATTTTCCCGCACGGCGCTAATATAGGGGCCGTATGTGCATGGACGGCACATATGACAAAGGAACTGTCCAGGTCAAATCGGAGTTGAATTTGGGGGAGCCTGGTCTCCCCCAAAACCTCTCATAGTCTTGCCTCAAAATGCCGGTACCGGATTAGTACCGGCATTTTTTTGCCCGCATTTTAGCCTTCCCGGTTTAGCCCGCATGTTGCCTGAGTGAGCAGGAGGCGGGGGAATTTCCGCCGCTTCAAGAAGCTGTCTTGCAATGGTCAGCCGGTAGCCGACAACAGTCTAAAGTGATACCTTGCTATTATCACCCGTCTCACACACGGCGAACCAGCAGGGTTACCATGACACACGAAAACTCTCTTAATCATGGCCCTGCCAGCCGTGTTCTCAAAAGGCTCCATGCCGCTGCCAAAGGCGATCGATTGCGGTTTTTGGGGCTGGCGCCGAAGCTCGCCAAGGGATTTATCCTGCGACAATCATTTTCCGAGGCGGTGACATCCGCGTCGATGAAAGAATGCTATATCCCCATTTCCCGCGAACAGGGCGAATTTCTCTATATCACGGCACGAGCGCTGGGGGCGCAAAATATCGTCGAATTCGGCACCTCCTTTGGCATCTCCACCATCTATCTGGCGGCCGCCCTGAAGGACAACGGCGAAGGCCTGGTTATCAGCACCGAGTTGGAGCCGAACAAGTGTGCCAAAGCCATACTGAATCTGGAGGAAGCCGACCTGGGGGAGTACGCCGAGATCCGGGCCGGGGATGCACTGGAGACGCTGACCGGGCTTTCGGCCCCGGTGGACCTGGTGTTACTGGATGGCTGGAAAGACCTCTATCTACCGGTACTGGAGCTGATTAAACCCAGGCTCCGGCCGGGTGCGGTGGTGCTCGCCGACAATATATTTACCTTCCGCAAAGCCCTGCGACCCTATGTCAACTATATGCAAAGCGGTCTAAACGGCTTTTCCTCCACCACCCTGGCCATTGGCGAGGGCTTTGAGTACTCCGTCTACCTCGGTTGAAGGTCACTCCGCGAGGACCGCAGCCTCTTCGGCATTTTCATGCTCATCCGGTACCGGGTCGGCAGCTGTCGACTCCAACTCGGACAGGTCATCTCCACCGAAGGCCTGCATCAAGCCGGCGATAAACCGCGACAGCTCAAGGCTCATAATGGCGAAATCGGCATCGAAGCGGGCCGCCGCATCAGGGGCATCGCCGTCCGCGGCCTGCTCCTGTAGCACGTCATCGAATACCAGGCGCTTGACCGCCAGTTGCTCATCGACAATGCACTCGATACCCGATGGCCAGCACAGCGCCAGTTTGGTGACCGTCATGCCGGTCTGGAGGTGATTGTTGATCTCCGTCGCGGTGAGATCCTGGTTTTTGCAGCGAATCACCGCACCCTCGTCCGCGGGGTCACGCAGTTCGCAGTCGTGGCCAAACTCAAAACCCGCCGGGGGCGTCGCTCGCAACAGACAATCCGTCATCACCTGCAGGGGAATGCCCTTGGCGCGAAGCGGGATGAGCGGCAGGCTGCCGACCGCCTCCCGCAGTCCGTCCAGCAACTCCTCGGCGCGTTTGGCGGATGCCGCACTGACCACGAGCAAGCCCCCTGCAGGGTCGATATAGGCGTGTTGCAAGGTGGAGCGCGCCAGGGCCCTGGGCAACAGGGTGAACACCAGCTCCTCCTTTAACTTGCTGCGCTCCTTGCGCCCGACCTTGCGCAACTCCTCGGCCTCGATCGCCTGGATGCTTTCCTCCAGTGCCTCGTTGACTACCGCGGCCGGTAGCAGTTTTTCCTGGCGCCGGGCACAGACCATGGTATAGCCGTTGGTGACGTGTACCAGGTCCGTGGCGGGGTGGCCGAGGGGCGGGACCCAGCCGGACCGGGTCATCTCCAGGTTGCCGCAGGGCGCAAAGGGCCGCCCGGCAAGCCGATCCGCCAGCTCTTCCGCTGACAATTCGAAGGGGCGGGTAAAACGATAGATATGTAAATTCTTAAACCACATAGTTCAGTTCACTCGACTTTCAATTGACGATGGCCAACAGCTCGACATCAAACACCAGCGCCTGGTAGGGGCCGATTGCACCACCGGCGCCCTGGGCTCCGTAGGCCAGCTGGTAGGGCAGGAACAAGCGCCACTTGGCGCCGACGCCCATCAACTGCAGGGCCTCCGTCCAGCCGGCTATCACGCCGTTGACTGGAAACTCAGCCGGCTCGCCACGCTCATAGGAGCTGTCAAACACGGTACCGTCGATGAGGGTGCCGTGATAATGGGTGCGCACGGTAGATGATGCCGTGGGGCACTCCACGCCTCCCTCGGCCAGGATTTCGTATTGCAGGCCGGAGTCGGTCACTGTCACCTCACTGCGCTTCGCGTTCTCGGCCAGGAAGTCCTCGCCCTCGACGGACTGGTCCCCCGCTTCCTCCGCCTGCTGCGCCTGGATGCGGTCGCGCACGACCTTGAACGCGGCCTCCATATCGTCCTCGGCAATAAGCATGGGCGCACCGTTGAGGGAATCCGCCAGCCCGCTGAGTACGGCGTCGATTTCCAGCCCCTCGAAGGGATTTTCAAGAATCTGGTCGCCCATTTGGCGACCAATACCGTAACTGACCCGCTGTTCAGCTGTTTCGTAGGTGTTACTTTTGCTATCAGACATTCGACACGCTCTACCCCTGGATGGTGTGGCCGCGCAGTGTATCACGCCGGCGAGCAGAGACAATCCATGGCGTGGCGCTGTTCAGTCAAAGGCCGGTTTTATCTCCCGCATGACGGACACGGCCTCGCCGAGATCGACCGCCTTGATAAAAGCGGGCCTCGCCTTCATTCGCTGCAGATAAGCCAGCGCCTGTGGACTGTAGTCCTTCGCCACGCCCAATAATTCACCCAGGTAGAGGGCATAGGCGACGCAGATATCGGCGACCGTGAAGCGTTCATCCACCAGGTATTCGCGACCCTGCAGGTGGGCATCCAGCAAACGCAAGCGCCCGGTAAAAAATGCCCGGTAGTCTTCGACGGCCTGCGGCAACCTGCGCTCCCCGGATTCAATCATGGTGTAGCGAATCATAACGGTCTGCGGAAAGGTGATGGTGGCATCGCTGTAGAACAGCCAATTGAGATAGCCGGCATACTCCGGATGGTCCGGGCCGACACCGAATTCACGTTTGCCGTAGCGCTCCACCAGGTAGTGGCAGATACCGCTGGACTCGGTCATCCAGGCATCACCATCGATAAAATAAGGTACCGTACCGAGGGGATTGACCTGTAGATACTCTTTCTGCAATACCCGGGGCGGAAAAGGCAATTCGATCAGCTGGTAGTCGAGGTTCATCTCCTCCAGCGCCCACAGGACGCGCAGGGAGCGCGAATCTTTACAGTGGTACAAGGTTATACTCATGGTTAATTAGCTCCTGCCGTTCGTGAAACCAGCTCGATCATCTGCAAATAGTACTGACTTCTGGACAAGCCGATAAAACAATGCGGTCACAATTTGAGCTGGGCAGGGGGCCGGGGCTCCCAGCCCAGGACTCGCCGTGAATACGTCCATGTAGGCTCGGGCGCCGGGTCCCCGACACGGACGTTGGGGCCTCAGGGTTTGTCTGGAACAAACCCGGCCAACCGGCGCACGGTCCCGCTCTGGAAGCCCCGGTCCCTCAGTAAATATCGCTTATGTAGGTGCCATTTACCTTAACCGCGAATCGGGTACTATCAACCCCAGTACTGGATAAAATCGGTGACACGATATTCCGGTAGCGGCTTTGCTTCTCCCTCGCGCGTACCGAGATAGAGAAACCCCACGATCTTTTCCACAGGCGCCATGCCGAGCGACCGGTGCGCGCCGGTATGATAGGCCACCGAGCCGGTGCGCCATATTCCCGCATAACCCAGCGCATGACTGGCGAGCAGCATGGCCTGGGCCGCACAACCCGCGGACAG
>JAUXCW010000357.1 GCA_030618705.1 Gammaproteobacteria bacterium
GTGGTGATGGAGGTGTTTGCCAATGACCGGGAGCCGGATAAGCTGGGCAACGGATCCCTGTACTATGCGCCACAGGGCTGTTATCCCTGCGCGGGGGAGGATCGCTGGTGCGTGCTGTCGGTGGAGGGCGAGCCGCAATGGCAGCGACTGTGCCAGGTGCTGGATCGACCACAATGGTTGCAGGACCGGCGATTCGCCGACCACGCTGCTCGCGGCAGCAATCGCCGGGCCCTCGATGCCGCGATCGCGGAGGCGACCGGTAGCTGGAGCGACTACGAGTTGATGCACCGCCTGCAGGGCGAGGGGGTCGCCGCCGGGGTGGTGCAAAACACCGAGGACCAATACCGGCGTGACCCGCACCTGGCGCAGCGTGGGTATTTTGAAACCATCTCCCACCATGTGCATGGAGAGGTGGTAGCGCCGGGGATACCGCTGGGGCTCTGCGGTACTCCAGGTGTGACCCCGGATAGCGGTAGGCCCGTGGGCAGTGACAACCGGGAGGTGTTTAGCGAGTTGGGCTTGGGGGAGAGCGATTATAAGGCTCTGGTGGCCGCGGGTGTAATCGAAACCTGAGCGGTGTCTGTGTTATAAAGGTTTTCTATCATCGTCCGAAAAGCAAAGGAGTGAACAATGGGCAGATTATCTGGAAAGGTTGCAATCGTAACCGGTGGTGCACGGGGTATGGGCGAGGCGACGGTTCGCCTGTTCGTCGAGCACGGGGCGAAAGTAGTGATCGGCGACGTGCTGGATGAACCGGGCGAGGCGCTGGCCGCTGAATTGGGCGATAGCGCGGTGTTCGTTCACCAGGATGTATCCAGCGAAGCGGATTGGGCCACGGCGGTAGAAAAAGCCCAGGCGCTGGGGCCGTTAAACGTGTTGGTGAACAATGCCGCCATTATGAATATGGCGTCGATCGTAGACACCACCGCGGATTTTTTTACCACTATTTTCAAGGTCAATCAGCTGGGCACCTTCCTCGGGATTCGCTCGATGATCGAGCCGATGAAGGCCGCTGGCGGCGGTTCCATCATCAATATCTCCTCCGTCGACGGACTGCATTCCGCCGCCGGTCTCGCGGCTTATTCTTCGACCAAATGGGCGGTGCGCGGGCTGACCAAATGTGCCGCCATCGAGCTGGGTCAATACGGCATTCGCGTCAACAGCGTACATCCGGGTGGCATTTATACCGAGATGGGCGGAGCGGGGATTATTTCTGAAGAAGACATCAATAAGGCGGTGTATGCCGACTTTCCCATACCCCGGGTCGGCAAGCCCGATGAGGTCGCCTATGTCACCTTGTTCCTGGCGACCGATGAAGCGACTTACAGCACGGGCTCGGAATTCGTCGCCGACGGCGGCTGGTTTGCCGGTATGAGAACCCCCGGTATGCCCTGCTCCTGAACCCTCGCCCGGACAGGCTTAATCACCGCTGTCCAAAAATGATATAGCAACGGCCGTAACAGAAACCAGCCGGAGCGGCTATTTGCCTGCGTTTCGCTTATCTTTATCGTCTCAAAGACATAGTACAGCGGGCATCTGGCGTCGACCCGGCGCAGGAGCCTGCCAATAGCCGCTGAGGATTATTCCATGAGTGCCAATCGCGCCCCGCTAGCCGGTCTTCGCATCGTCGAGAGTTCACTGCTCGGCCCCGCCGCCATCTCCACCTCCTTCGCCGACCTCGGCGCGGAGGTGATCAAGGTCGAGTCCCCCGCCGGCGATTATATTCGTGAGATGACCTGGCCTATCATCGAGGGCACCTCCCTGATGCACTACCACCTCAACCGGGGCAAGAAGAGCATTACCCTGGATTTGAAAACCGAAGAGGGAAAGGCCGTCTATCGTGAACTGGCCAGGGATGCCGATGTGGTGATTGAAACCATGCGTCCCGGCACCCTGGCCAAGCTGGGCCTCGGCTTCGACGACCTGGTGAAAGTGAATCCGAAAATCGTCTTCTGTACCGTATCCGGCTACGGCGCCACCGGTCCCTACAAGGCGATGCCGAGTCATGGTATCGCCTACGATACCTGGTCCGGTGCGGTGACTCCCGCCTACGACGAGGAGGGCTTTTGCTATATTCCGGAACACGTCTCTATCGGCATCAATGCGGCGCCCTTTGTCGGCGGCCTGGCGATACTCGCCGGCGTCATCCGCGCCCGGGAAACCGGTGAGGGCTGCGTCATGGAATTGGGGCAGAGCGATGCCGCGGCGTTTTTCGACTGGTATCGCAGTGAGAGTCATATGGCCTATGCGCGGCCCGAGGATGTGGTGACCGGCAACAAGGCCGACGGCTACAAGCGCCGGCCGGTGGCGACCGCGGGGATGAAGAGGGGGGTGCGCTACCAGATGTACGCATCCAGCGACGGCCACATTCTGTTTATGGCCTCCGAACAGGCGTTCTGGAAAAATTTCTGCGAGGGCGTGGGTCGCACGGACCTGTTTGAAAAGTGGCCCGGCTCGAAGTATGCCGATCACGCCCCGGGCAATCGGGAGCTGCAGGCCGAGTTGCGGGATATCTTCAAGACCAGGACTTCACAGGAATGGCTGTCGTTTAGTAGCGAAGCCAACACGCCGATCGCACCGGTGAATACACCGGAAAATATCGTCGACGATCCACAATTCCAGGCCCGCTTCAAAATTTTGCCCCACCAGGAGCACGGCGCCGATATGCTGGCTTTCCCGGTGAACTATATCGGCGAGGAACTGCCGGAGCCGGAGAAGGCGCCGACCGCCGGCCAGCACACGGATGAAGTGCTGCGCGAAGTGCTCGGCTACGACGATGCCAGGGTCGCCCAACTGCGCGAGTCCGGCGCCCTCGGTAAATCCTGAGGTCTTTTTTGCTGAATCAACGGACGAATTTATTCGACCCTTTTTTCGCGGCGCGGTTCACGTCTGGGCGATGGATTCCAGCCCTTGCTCCATGTCCTTTTCTGATATAGTTAGGCCAATTCCGCTGCGCCATTCGGCTTAATAAACTGGCCCATGTCGGTAGAATGGCCACAATCCGGCAGTCTTGTTCCAGGCCTGCAGAGCGAATCTTCCAGTACGGGGTAACACATCATGGATTTTGAATTCAACGAAGAAGAACGTCAGTTCATGCGTGAAGTCGACGAATTTTTCGAGCAGCACCGCTCTATCGACGTGATGGATGTCACCCGCGAGAATATGGCGCAGGTATCCGATACACCGGAGCGCCGCGCGTTTATGAAGAAGGTCGCCGAGCGCGGCTGGCTGGGCATTACCTGGCCCAAAGAATACGGCGGCCAGGAAGGCGACGGTAT
>JAUXCW010000326.1 GCA_030618705.1 Gammaproteobacteria bacterium
CACCCTGCGAAGTCTGCTTCCGCCATAGCAAGGCATCCGGCGTGGAGCGCTACGAGGCCTTTTTTCAAGCCCCGGTCAGATTCGATGCAGGGCAAACAAAACTGGTCTATCGCAGCGCAGACCTCGAACCGGAGTGCCTCCATGCCAACCCGGAGCTGGCCCGGGAGCTGGAACAATGGATGGATAAATACCTGGCAGGCTACGAAGACAATTCCTTCAGTAGCAGGGTCCAGAAATGGCTGTGCGAGCGATTAGCCAGCGGCAATGCCAGCCAACAGCAGGCGGCCATGCAGTTCAATATCAGCCCCCGCGCCATGCAACGCAAACTGCAGCAGGAACACACCACCTTCAAGGATATTCTCGACCAAACCCGCCACCAACTGGCGTTGAAGTTTATTGGCGAGGCCGATATCTCCATTGCCGAGCTGACCTTTCTACTGGGATTTTCCGACCAGAGCAATTTTACCCGGGCTTTTCGCCGCTGGACCGGCCTGCCACCCCGGCAATACCGCGCCCAGCACAGCACCGCTTGAATTTCCCGTGTTAGTTCTTCGACTCGAGATCCGCCGCCAGGAAGGCATCCCCCAAAACGGTCGCGCCGTCCAGGCTCCACACCGTGCCGCCGACCGAATGAACCAGATCCCTGCTCAGTACCACGGCCCCCACATGGCGGCCGCTACACAACTCCAATGCCGCTTCGGCCATCATCTCTACCGGTTCCGCCATGTCGGGATTTTTGCGGGCGATATCCCGCACATAGTCGGCGCCCTCTGTCAGCACGATACTGGTTGGCGCCATGGCGTTGATAAAGATACCGTCGGCGGCAACTTCGTGAGCCAGGCCCTGGGTATAGCGGTCCAGCGCCGCCTTGGTGGCGCCATAGGCCGCGATGACATGGGCTGCGATTTGCGAATCCCGATAGGGTACCGCAGGTTGACGAGCACTGGCGCTGGTGATATTGAGAATCCAGCCGCATCCCCGTTCGCGCATTTCCGGCAAGGCCTGTTGCGCCAGGTCGATCGGGGCGTTGAGATTCATTTCGTACATCCAGCTGCGCTCTTGCGCGCTGACCTGGCTGGGCAGCTTCATCACCGCACCCGCCGCATTGTTGACGAGGATATCGACCGCGCCGAAACAATCCCTGGCCCGTGCCAGCAAATTACTGCGTGCCGACGCGTCGCTGAGATCACAGGCAAGGGCCGCCGCCCGGCCACCGGCTGCCTCGATTTGCGCTGCCGTATCTTCCAGCGTCCCCATCAGTTTGCCATGTTGGCCCAGGCGCGAGGCCACCAACACCACGGCCGCGCCCTCGGCGGCGAAACGCCGGGCGATAGCGCCGCCAATGCCGCGACTGGCGCCGGTGATCAATGCGACTTTGCCCTCTAGTCTATTCATACAGTCCTCCATTTGACCCGTCCCAGCCTACTCGATATCAAGCGTGGCGGAAACCAGCGGAGCTTGCCGCTTGCCATTGTTTTAATCCCCCGACAATCGCACAATAGCCACATTATTCAGTTGCCGGCCCGGACGCTCGTGCTGCCCGAGAAAAGGAATAACCGCCCCATGACCAGGCCCGTCACACCCCAACTGGCCGCCGATACGATTATCCGGCTGGCAGGTGACCCCGAACAACGCATCGTACTCATCAAGCGCAAGAATCCGCCCTACGGCTGGGCGCTACCGGGGGGTTTCGTCGATGTGGGCGAAACCGTGGCACAAGCCGCCGTACGTGAGGCGCTGGAAGAAACCCGCTCGAAGGTCAGGCTCACCACTCTGCTGGGTTGTTATTCCGACCCTCAGCGGGACCAGCGTGGCCACACTGTCAGCCTGGTCTACATCGGCGATACCGACGATACGCCGGTTGCGGCGGATGACGCCGCCGAATTGGCCTTGTTCGGCCTCGATGACTTGCCGGAGCCCCTGTGCTTCGACCACGCCGTCATTCTGCAAGACTACCGGCAGTACCTCGAGACCGGCCAGCCCGCACCGGTCGATCGCTAGTAGCAGGAAGGCTATCAATAAAAAGTACCCTCGCTTTAAAATTGGCGGTATCCGACGATCCCCGGGTGCTGGAGTTGATCGCCCCCTTTTGCTCCCGTTACAGGCCTTGTCGCCCCCAAACCAAAAACTGGCGCATGCAAACCAGACTATGCGCCTGGATTCCGTATCATGAGTAACATGGAAGCGCCTGGCAGGGCGAACTCAATATGAGACAGAGGATGCAGGTATGGGAATTTTTAACCAGAGACAATCAAAACCACTGTTAACGATCTTGCTTGCCAGCCTGGCACTCGCCGGCTGCATCGAGAACTCCCACGATAATGAGGATAGCGAGGTCGAGGTAACCCCGTCCAGCGATTGCCTGTGGGTCGGCCCCTACATCAAGGAAAATGAGGGCTTCAATTTTGCCTACCCCGATAGCGGCGCGGTCTACTGGAGCGCTCGCTATCACCTGCCCTCCGAGGGCGCCTACATCACCCTGGAGGGGGAATACCCCTACTCCCGCTATATGTCTTATAACAGTTATCGAGAGGACACCAGCCCGGAGATGGCCCTCACCGACAAAAACATCGTACCTGACACCGGCTCCGTCAACCCCTTCGTCGTCGGCAATCCGCGTAACGATTCCGCGCGTAGTTACTCCATCACCGTTCTCGCCGGGAAGGCGCCCGCTGATACCTCGAGCATCGCCGCCAACACCCTGTACGACGCGACCGCTGCAGCAGGCGAAGAAGCGGTGTTGGTGTACCGCAATTACGTGCCCAACACAGGCACTGATTTAACCGGCGATACCGGCTTGCCCCGGGTAACCCTGCACCTGGCCGACGGCAACACCCTGCAAGGGGATGCAGCCTGCGCAGCCCTGGATGTCATCGACGAAAAAGCCGACATTCCGCTGGTGCCCGAAGCGATCTACGCTGACCACCGCGAAACCTGGGACCCGGCCAAAACGCCACCGGTATTCAGGGCCACCTACGGCATCCCCTTTCTGTTGCAGTGCGATTTTCGCGGAGATTGCACCAATAGCCCGGAGCGTATCGCCAGGTTCTATGCCAACGCCGACAACCAGTACGTCTACAGTTTTCTCAACCGCAGCATCGGCGAGATAACGGTACTGCGCGGTCGATTGCCCACCACACCCAAGACCCTGAATGGTGGTGATGTTTTCGGGGAAGGACAGCTACGCTACTGGTCCATCTGCCAGAATGAGTTCTACTCGCAGAAGGTTAAAGAGTGTCTGTTCGATGAGCAGATCGAGGTCAATCCAGACGATTTTTACACCATCATCGTCAGCCGCCCGGAAGATCGCCCCGCCAATGCCACCGCTGATTGCGGCGTGGGTTTTCTTCCCTGGACCGATGACGGCGACGGCTTCAGTCTTGCCGAAGGACGCCAGAGCTTCCCTGACGACGCAATGTTGATCGTGCGCAATATGCTGCCCGCCCCCGACTTCGCCGAAGCAATACAGAACACCAGCACCGCCGGCGACGAGGCTGCAGTGATGGGCGAATACCTGCCCAGGGCGCGCTATTTCAGCAAGGCTGAGTTCGAAGCCCTGGGATGCAACCCATACCTGTCACTTCCCTATGCGGATATGTAAAGCTTCAAAGAGGCGGAGTGCTTCGGGGAAAAGGGGACGCAACGGAATGGCACTGACTTTAGCGATATTGACGGAGGGATCGGGGCTTCCAGAGCAGGACCGTGCGCCGGTTGGCCGGGTTTGTTCCAGACAAACCCTGAGGCTCCCACGTCCATGTGGGAGACCCGGC
>JAUXCW010000099.1 GCA_030618705.1 Gammaproteobacteria bacterium
TACCTTGCGGCGCGTCAGTACGGTCGTGAAACCTCGTCGTCCCATGTTTTGCTGCTGGCACTCTTCGTGGTGTTGGCAGGTGACCCCCTGGCCGTCACCGAAGCGGGTTTCTGGTTGTCCTTTGCCGCGGTGGCGATCCTGCTGGCGCCCGCTGCCCGGGATTCACGCAGGGGCGGTAAGTTGCTGGCCGCGTACCGACTACAGTTGCGTGTACTGTTGGGGCTGTGCCCGTTGCTGGCGCTGCTGCTGGGGCAGACCAGTGTGTTGGCTCCCATGGTGAATATGCTGGCGATTCCGTTGCTGGGGTTCACCGTCGTTCCCCTGTTACTGGCCGCGATGTTGTTGCTGCCCCTGTCGAGTGCGGCGGGAGGCTTGATGCTGGATGGGGTAAACCAACTGCTGGAAGTCTACTGGGCCGCGCTGTCGGCCCTTGCGCGGTTCGCTGAAACCTGGTCGCTGGCGGCATTGTATCCTTCTCCTGCGGCGCTGGCGCTGGCAGCGGTCGCCACCCTGCTTTTTCTGCTGCCCCGTGGCCTGCCGGGGCGGTCTGCCTGGCCGTTGCTGATCCTGCCCCTGTTGCTGCCGGACTCACGGGGTGGCGATGTGCTGGATGTCACGGTACTCGATGTCGGGCAGGGGACGTCGGTCGTCGTGCGAACCCGTGAACACGTGCTGGTATACGATACGGGGCCGGCCTATAGCGGTGGCTTTGATGCCGGGGCGGCCGTATTGTTACCCTTCCTGCGCCGGCAGGGTATCGCACGGGTCGATCGCCTGGTGATCAGCCACGGTGACACGGATCATAGCGGTGGCGCGGCCAGTTTGTTCAAGGGGGTGGCTGTCGACAGTTGGATGGCGCCCGCTGAAATCGGTGCACTGGGTAAACCGGATCAAACCTGTCACGCCGGAACCGCGTGGCAGTGGGATGGCGTCGAATTTGAAATACTGCACCCCGGTCGCTTTCTGCCCGCCAGCAGTAATAATCAGTCCTGCGTGCTGAAAATCGAGAGTCCGTCGATGCGCTATCTGCTGGTGGGCGACATCGAGCGCTCGGTGGAGCGCAGCCTGGTGCGGAAATTCGGCCCCGCCCTCGAGACCGACATATTGCTGATACCCCACCATGGCAGCGATAGTTCTTCGTCCTACGACTTTACCTGGTTTACCCGCCCGCAGATGGCAGTGGCCTCGGCGGGATTTCGCAATCGCTTCGGCCACCCGACGGAAAAAGTCGTGATGCGATATCGGCAGCAGGGAAGTGCGGTAGTCAACACCGCGGACACTGGCGCCCTGCAGTTTGGCGACGATGGCTCCTATCGGCCATGGCGCTGGTTTTACACCCGCTACTGGCAGCACTATCCTTGTAGTCTACCTGGCAAGGTGGTGTCGAGTTGGATGCTCGAGGCGCTCGTGGCTTTTTCAGCCACGCCGATCCCGTGCGAGACAGCGACCACGAATGCTGTAGATGATGGTTTTCTGTGGTAAAGTCCCCGGCGAGAAATTCGGGGTATTAGGAGGGCGAGTGTTCGAATTATTAAAGGCCGGCGGATGGTTGATGATCCCCATATTACTGTGTTCGGTGGTGGCCCTGGCCATCAGTGTCGAGCGCTTCTGGACCTTGAGCCCGGCGCGGGTGGCACCGCCCAATCTATTGGCCCAGGTCTGGGGCTGGATCAAGAATAACCAGCTCGACTCCCAGAAAATGAAACAATTGCGCCAGTCCTCACCCCTTGGCCACATACTGGCCACCGGGCTCAGCAATTCCCGCCATGGCCGCGAGGTGATGAAAGAGAGCATCGAGGAAGCCGCCGGTCACGTGGTGCATGATCTGGAGCGCTATATCGACCCCCTCGGCACCATCGCCATGATTACCCCCCTGTTGGGCTTACTGGGCACGGTTATCGGCATGATCAAGGTGTTCTCCGAGATCATGGTGCAGGGGACGGGCAATGCCAATGTGCTGGCGGGGGGCATATCAGAGGCGCTGATCACCACCGCCACCGGCCTATGCGTGGCGATTCCGGCAATGATCATGTTCCGCTATTTCAATCGGCGTATCGACGATATCGTGGTCAATATGGAGCAGGAGACCATCAAGCTGGTTGACGCGCTTCACGGCGAGCGCAAGGTGGATTACAAAGAGAAACAGGCCAAGTGAAGTTCAAGCGCCAGATCAACACTCAGATCGAGATCAACCTGACGCCCCTGATCGATGTCGTATTCCTGCTGCTGATCTTTTTTATGGTGACCACGACCTTTACTAAAGAGACGCGACTGACGGTGGACCTGCCCGAGGCCCAGGGCGTCGCCGAGCAGGAAGAGACGGAACAAGTAGAGATCACCATCAGTGCCGAGGGCGATTTTGCCGTCAACGGCAAGGCCCTGGTCAACAGCGAGCCCGATAATTTAAAAGCGGCCCTGATCGAGGTATCCGATGGCGACAGCAGCCTACCCCTGATCATTACCGCAGATGCGATGACGCCGCACCAGGCAGTGGTCACGGCGATGGATGTCGCCGGACAACTTCGCTTTACACACCTGAGTATTACTACCCAACTACCCGCACAAGAGTGAGTTGCCCGCGCCTATGAGTGAATATACCCCGCAGAGTGATTGGCGTATTTACCGCAGGTTGCTGGGTAATCTTACCGGCTTGTGGCCCCTGTTCTTTTTGAGTATCGGCGGCTATTTCCTCTATTCCACGTCCCAGGTGCTGGTGGCCGACTGGAGCCAGTTTGTGATCGATACACTTTCCGGGGAGGAAAATGTCGGCTCGGGCATCGTCTCCGGTTTTGCCATGCGTCACTTCGGCGGCGACGATCCCTCGGCGGAGAGGATCCACGCCATGATCGCCATTTCCATACTGGTATTGGCGGTGATCCGTGGCAGCGGTTACTTTATCGGCAATTACTTTATGGCGGTGGTATCCAATAACGTGGTGCACAAATTGCGCTGTGAGGTGTTCAATCAGATGCTGCTGGTGCCCTCCAGCTACTATGACAAGAGCTCCACAGGCAATTTGCTGGCCAAGGTGACCTACCATGTCAGCCAGGTGACCGGCGCGGCAACCGATGCGATCAAAATCATGGTGCGAGAGGGCATCTACGTCGTCGGTTTGCTGAGCTACCTGTTCTACAAGTACTGGCAGTTGACCCTGATCTTCCTCGTGGTACTGCCGATCATTGCCCTGGTGGTCAACTGGGTGGGCAAGCAATTCCGGCGTATCAGCCGGCGCATCCAGGATTCGGTCGGCGACGTCACCCAGGTCGCCAACGAGGTGATCGGCGGCTACAAGGAGGTACGCCTGTTCGGCGGCAAGGATTACGAGGAAACCCGCTTCGAAAAGTCCAGTGCCTACAACATGCGGCAGAACCTCAAGATGGCGTTTTACAGCAGCGCCAGCAGCCCGGTTATCCAGTTGCTGGTCTGGTCCGCGATGGCTGTGCTGGTCTGGGTCGCGCTGGGTTTACACACGGATACCACCGCCGGTGAATTTGTCGCCTATGTCGGGGCTGCCGGTATGCTGGCCAAGCCGATCAGGCAATTGAGCGAGGTGCTGGGTATCATCCAGAAAGGGCTGGCGGCCTGTGAGGACCTGTACGAATTTATCGATTCCCCAGCGGAGCCGGATACGGGAGCACATACCACCGGGCGTGCCCGTGGCAAGATAGAATTCCGCGATCTCAGTTTTGCCTACAACGAGGAATCCGGCGATGTGCTCAAGGACATCAGTTTCAGCGTCGAGCCTGGCCAGACCGTGGCGCTGGTCGGCTTGTCCGGCAGTGGCAAGTCTACCCTGGTTAGCCTGATCGCGCGTTTCTACGAATCCAACCGGGGCCAGATTCTGCTCGACGGCGTCGATGTCGTGGATTACTCGCTGGTCAACCTGCGCCAGCAGATCGCGATCGTGACCCAGCAAGTCACCCTGTTCAACGATACGGTCTACAACAATATCGCCTACGGTGGGCTCGCCACAGCCAGCAGTGAGGATGTGCACCGGGCTGCGGAGGCCGCCCATGCCCTGGATTTTATCGGCGGCTTGCCCGAGGGTATGGCCACCGTTGTCGGTGAGGACGGTATCATGCTGTCCGGTGGCCAGCGCCAGCGATTGGCGATCGCCCGCGCCATTCTCAAGGATGCCCCGGTGCTTATTCTGGATGAAGCGACGTCGGCGCTGGACAACAAGGCGGAGTTTTATATTCAAGAAGCGCTGCAAGCCGTGATGGAGGACCGCACCAATCTGGTGATTGCCCACCGCTTGTCCACCATTGAAAAGGCCGACATGATCCTGGTGATGGACGAGGGCCGAATCATCGAGCGCGGCACCCACTCCGAGCTGCTGGATCTCGAGGGTGACTACGCCGCGCTCTACCGGCGCAACTTTCAGGAGAGCAGCGCCGATGCAGGGGCCTGAGGGTAAATATCGGGCCCTGTTCGTCCCCCGGTAGCTTACGGTCATGGCCGCCATCGAGCGCATCTGGTATAGCGACAACCTGTTCTCACGAGCACTGCAACCCCTGGCATCCCTGGTCGGCGCGCTGGCGAGGCGTCGCCGCGCGCACTATCTTGCGGCGGTCGCCGAGGGTCGTCTGTGGCGCCCCCCGGTTCCGGTCATTGTCGTCGGAAATATCAATGTGGGGGGCACAGGGAAAACCCCGGTGGTTATTGCATTGGTGGAGTACCTGGGCGCACTCGGTTATCGTCCCGGCGTCGTAGCCCGGGGTTATGGTGGTCGGCCCGACCATTTGCCGCTGGAGGTAAATGGCGAGACCCCGGCGCAACGGTGCGGGGATGAACCCCTGTTGATTCATCTGCGCACGGCGTGTCCTGTGGTGATCGATCCCGATCGCCCGCGGGCGGTAAAGCACCTGTTGGACCACAGCGACTGCGATGTGATAATCAGCGATGACGGCCTGCAGCACTATCCGCTGTATCGCGATATCGAACTGGTCGTCGTCGACGGTGAGCGGGGCCTGGGTAATGGTCTTTGCCTGCCCGCGGGGCCTCTACGTGAATCGCCCTCACGGCTGGCGGAGGTCGATGCGGTGCTGGTCAACGGCGCGGGGCAGTCCCTGCCCGGGGCGGCCAGCCACGATTTTTACCTTAAACCCCGGGCCTTCGTGCAGCTTCGCAGCGGCGAACGTTGTGGCCTGGAGGCGTTTCCCGGGGTAGGGCCGGTTCACGCGCTGGCGGGCATCGGCAACCCGGCGCGGTTTTTTGGAAGTCTCCGCGATATGGGCTTTGAGCTGCTCACCCATGAGTTTACTGATCACTTTAGTTATACGAAGCAAGATATTGAATTTAATGATAATAAATACATCATAATGACGGAAAAAGACGCCGTGAAGTGCCGCGATTTTGCCACGGAGAAACACTGGTACCTGGCCGTGGACGCCGAATTGCCAGAGGCATTTTTGCTCTGGCTGGAACAAAAACTGCGTTCGTTGAATAAAGAAAACTGAATAAAGAACACTGAATTGAGAAAGCTGAACTGATAGAGGAGTAGAGTTCGTGTCTTTTCTGGTGGTGATTCCCGCACGCTATGCCTCGACCAGGTTGCCCGGCAAGCCGCTATCGGAGCTCGAGGGTCAGTCGATGATTCGTCGGGTCTATCAGCGTGCTTGCGACAGCGCCGCGCAGCGGGTTGTAGTGGCCACCGATGATGAGCGGGTGGCCGGGGAAGTGAGGAGTTTTGGCGGCGAGGTGTGCATGACATCGGCCGACCACGAATCGGGCACCGATCGCATCGAGGAAGTCGCCGCGCAACTGCAACTCGATGATGAGCAGATCGTCGTCAATGTGCAGGGCGATGAACCCTTGATCCCGCCCCTTGTTATCGACCAGGTTGCGCATAATCTCGCCGCCCGCGCCGCGGCGGATATCGCGACACTGGCGACCCCTATCACTGAGGGTGAGCAGTTTACCGATCCCAATGCGGTAAAAGTCGTTTGTGACCGGCAGGGCTACGCGCTCTACTTCAGTCGTGCCCCGATCCCCTGGCCAAGGGATGAAGTGGCGGCAGAGGCCGATGCGCTACCCGCCGCGGGCGCGTTGCGGCACCTGGGCATCTACGCTTACCGGGTATCCTTTTTGCGCCGTTTTATCACCTGGCCGGTAACCCCACTCGAGGCCACGGAAAAGCTGGAGCAGCTGCGGGCATTGGAGCACGGGGTAAAAATTCATGTCGACGAGGCGAGGGAGATTCCGCCCCCCGGTGTCGATACCCCGCAGGACCTGGAGAAAGTGCGCGATTTGCTGCGGCGTATTCCCTGACCCATGATAGTCCAGCGTGACGTCGATTTAATCGGGATGAATACACTGGGCACGCCTTGCCGGGCCAGCCATTTTACCTGCGTGGCGGATGAGCAGGAACTCGAGGAGGCGATCCGCTGGGCGGGTAAAAAGGGCTTGCGGTTTTTCCTGCTGGGAGAGGGAAGTAATGTCGTCCTGCCCGCTCGCTTGAACGTGCTGGTGGTACGCCTGGTCAATCGCGGTATTTCTGTTGCTGAGGGCCTCGTTGGAGAGGGCGCCAGCGTCGACGTGTGCGCCGGGGAAATCTGGCATGGCCTGGTCGAGTCCATGCTGGCGCGTGGCCTGTATGGCCTGGAGAATCTCGCCCTCATTCCCGGGACCGTGGGCGCCGCGCCGGTGCAGAATATCGGCGCCTATGGCGTCGAGCTGTCCCGGTTTGTAAGCGGTGTTCGGGTGCTGGATACCCGGTCCATGGAGTGGCTCGACCTGGCGCGGGAGGACTGCGATTTCAGCTATCGGAGCAGTCGTTTTCGGCGCTGTGGGCAACGCTATATTATCAGCCTGCTCCGACTGCAGCTCTCTCACACGCCCCGGGTCGAAGACAGCTATCAGGCATTGCGGGATGAGTTGAATCGCCGTGGCATAGAAACGGCAACACCCCGGCAGATATTCGACGCGGTGCTCAGTGTGCGCCAGAGCAAATTGCCTGATCCCGCGGATTTACCCAATGCCGGAAGCTTTTTTAAAAACCCCGTGGTCGATACCGGTCGTTGCGAGGAACTGGTGCAAGAGTTTCCCGATATTGTGTTTTATCCCCAGGCGGGTGGCGTGGTAAAGCTGGCCGCCGCCTGGCTGATCGAGCGTGCGGGATACAAGGGGCTGGAGCGCAAGGGTATTTCCATGCACCGGCAGCAAGCCCTGGTGCTGGTAAACCGCAATGGTGCCGATGCAGTCCGGGTGTTGGCCTACGCGGCGGAGGTCGAGTCCGCGGTGCGAAAAATGTTTGGCCTGAGCCTGGAGTGTGAGCCGATAATCCTCGACAGCGACGGTGCAGTTGTGCCGTGACGGATAGTCTTTTTCTCGAGACCGAAAGCTTTTATCTCGACCTGGTCAATGCCGACAGCCGACTCTATCCGCAACTGTTCGCCGACTCTGCCCAGGCATGGTTCGACTGCCTTCGCTCGGAGCTGGCGTGGCGCGGCGAGTCAATACAATTATTTGGCAAAAAGCAGCAGGTTCCTCGCCTGACTGCCTTCTATGGTGAGCCGGATATCCGTTACAGTTACTCGCGGATTGTGTTGCATGCACGATCGTGGCATCCACTATTATTGACGATACGCAGTCGCCTTCAACACGTGTTGGGATTATCCTTTAACTCGGTGTTGGCAAACTATTACAGGGACGGCTCGGACTATATGGGATGGCACAGTGATGATGAGCCGGAACTGCGCGACAAGCCGGCGATCGCCTCGCTCAGCCTCGGCGCCGAGAGGCCTTTTTATCTGCGTCACAGGGGCAAGGCTTTTGCGCCGTACCACTTGTCGCTGATTCCTGGATCACTACTCCTTATGGGGAATACCACCCAGGTTAATTGGCAGCATAGCCTGCCCCGGCGGCCGGCGATCAATGCGCCTCGCATCAACCTGACGTTTCGCTGTATCGAGCCCTGTCGATGAAGTAAATCATGTATTTAAACGAACCACGAGGAAGGGATAGCCTTGATTAAATTACTGTTGGTAGATGACCACGACCTGTTTCGCAACGGACTCAGGTCTCTGTTGGAAGACGAGAGCGATATCATCGTCGTTGGGGAGGCGGCCAGCGGTGAACAAGCCCTGGACTTTTGTCGAGGCCAGCGCGTCGATATTGTTTTGATGGATATGCGAATGCCGGGCATGGGTGGCATGGAGGCGACGCGAAGAATCACCCGGGTCGTCGATGGCGCGCGCCTGATCGAGGATACCCGGGTCATCGCCCTCACCGCGAGCAAGAACGAAACGATCAGTAGCCAGTTCCTCAAGGCCGGGGCGGCGGGTTTTATTTCCAAGGATGCGCGCTTTACCGATTTACTGCACGCCATCCGCAGCGTTAATACTGGCAGCCCCTACCTGTGCGGTGATCTCGCCCGGCGCATGGCCCTGATGTCGACACAAGCCGGGTGCTCACCCTTCGAATCACTGACCAGCCGTGAGTTCCAGATCTGCCAGATGATCGTCGAATGCAGGAAGGCCCCCGCAATCGCCGCGCTGTTGCACCTGAGCACCAAAACCATCAATACCTATCGCTACCGCATATTCGAAAAGCTCAAGGTTTCGGGTGATGTGGAGTTGACCCACCTGGCGTTGCGTTTTGGCTTGATAGAGTTGGCTGTGGCCGCTTCCCGTTAGCGTGCGGCTTTGATAACCTTGGCCCTCATTCGCGGGGCCGGGGCATCATGCCTGAACAAGCGACACCCTTTGACAGCAAAAACTTCCTTGGCAGCCTGACCACCAGGCCCGGGGTGTACCAGATGTTTGATGCCGAGGGCAGGATACTGTATGTCGGCAAGGCAAAGAACCTGAAAAACCGTGTCGCCAGCTATTTTCGCAACAAGGGGCTCAACAATAAGACCCTCGCCCTGGTGCGACGTATCGCGCAGATGGAGGTCACCATCACCCGCACCGAGACCGAGGCCTTGTTGCTGGAACACAACCTGATCAAGACCCACCGGCCGCCGTACAATATCTTACTGCGGGACGATAAGTCCTACCCCTATATCTTCCTGTCAGGCCAGGCCTATCCGCGTATAGCGTTTTACCGCGGCGCCAGGCGCCCCGGTGGAAATTATTACGGGCCGTACCCCAACGGGGGAGCGGTGCGTGATAGCCTGCTGTTTTTGCAAAAAACCTTCCGCATCCGCCCCTGTGAAGACAGTGTATTCAAAAATCGCAGCCGGCCCTGCCTGCAATACCAGATCAACCGTTGTAGCGGACCCTGCGTGGGGCTGGTGAGCGACGAGGAATACGCCGATGCCGTGCGCCATACCAAAATGTTCCTCGAAGGCAAAAGCCAGGATCTTATCGACGAACTGGGAGACCAGATGGAGGCCGCGGCGGCGAGCCTGGAATTTGAAAAGGCCGCCGATCTGCGCGACCAGATCCGCTCCTTGCAACGGGTGCGAGAGGTACAGTACATAGAGGGAGAGCGGGGCGATCTCGATATACTGGCCCTGTCGCGCCAGGGTGGAACGGCCTGTGTCCAGGTGATGTATGTGCGCCAGGGGCGGATTCTCGGCAGCAAGAGCCATTACCCGCGGATTCACCTGGATGAAGAGGCGGCGCAAATCATGGGGGCGTTTATCGGCCAGTACTACCTGGGGGCCGGCAGCCACAATATTCCCAGGGAAGTCCTGGTCAATATTGCCCCGGGGGATAGCAGCGCCCTGAGTGGGGCGCTGGGGGAGCGGGCGGGCAACAAGGTGGCAATAGTGGACAGGGTGAGGGGCGCCCGGTCGCGGTGGCTTGGCCTGGCCGAGACCACCGCCGAGGAGAATTGCCGCGCCAGCCTGGCCAGCAAGCACAATATTCGCGGCAGGCTCGATGCGCTGGCTGAAGCGCTGGGGCTGGCAGACGTGCCGGGACGGCTGGAGTGCTTCGATATCAGTCACAGCGCCGGGGAGCGCACGGTGGCGTCCTGCGTCGTGTTCGGGGAGGAGGGTCCGCTGAAATCGGACTACCGGCGGTTTAATATCGAGGGCGTGACGCCGGGCGATGACTATGCCGCAATGGGCCAGGCCTTGCTGCGCCGCTATGAGCGCCTGCAAAAGGGCGAGGGAAAGTTGCCGGATGTACTGTTGATCGACGGCGGTAAGGGCCAGATGAGCCAGGCGCGGGACGTTCTCAAGGAACTGGGCGTCAACGACGTCCTGCTGGTGGGCATCGCCAAGGGCCCCAGTCGCAAGCCCGGCCTCGAGCGCCTGTATGTCGGTGATGACAACCGGGAACTGGTGCTGCCGCCCCATGCGCCGGCACTGCACCTGTTGCAGCAATTGCGTGACGAGGCCCATCGTTTTGCGATAACCGGGCACCGCGGTCGCAGGGACAAGGGCAGGAGAGAGTCGACGCTGGAAAAAATACCCGGTGTCGGGCCAAAAACCCGACGCAGTTTACTGCGCAATTTTGGTGGCCTGCAGGCGATTGCCGGCGCCAGTGTGGAGGACCTGGCGAAAGTCCCGGGTGTCAGCTCGAAGTTGGCTCGCACTGTATACGATGCCTTGCA
>JAUXCW010000082.1 GCA_030618705.1 Gammaproteobacteria bacterium
CAGACCCAGGCGGTTATCGAGCGTTTCGGCGGCACTATCGTAAAACCGGTATTTTCTTTTCCCGGTGGTCGCCGATTTCACTTTTGCGATCCCAACGGCAATGAGTACGCGGTCTGGTCTGAATAACTAGCCCTGTCCCGAATGGCACTGAATTAAGCAATAAACACTGTCATCCGGAATGCCGTACCACCGAGATATCGGAATGAGGGCGTTCTTTTTGCTGGAGCCCACTACAGCGCTGTCATTCCAGCGTTCCTTTGGCTGGAATCCACTACAGCGCTGTCATTCCAGCGTTCTGTTGGCTGGAATCCAGGTTTTATAATGGATCCCGGCCTGGAGACTGCCGGGATGACGTGATTTGAGAGGCCTTGATCCGTAAGTGCCTTATTTCAGAGCCATCCAGCTCTGTCCCTTTTACACTAGGCCTCGACAGGCTTGGCACGACTTCGCTTTTTCGCCACCTTCTTCTTTGCCGGGCTTTTCCTTGCCGGCTTTTTCGTCGCGACGCCTGATTTGGTTTTGCCGGCGGGCTGTGCCGTAAGTTCCTTCTCCAGTGCGGCCTCCGTCAACTCCCAGGAGCGCAGGATGCATTGGCGGTAGAACTCCGGGTCGCCCATCATTTCGCGGCAGGCGTTGACGGAAATAACCAGTTGTTCCGCCGTCGAGGCGACAGTGTGAAACAGCCCGATATCCGGCAGGCAGGGGCCGAGGCCCAAACCGGTAACCACCCTGGCGCCGCACAGAAAGGCCGGCCCGGATGGCCCCGGCATATTGCTCAGCAGGGTGTTTGGCGACGCGGGGTAAAGACGGGATAGCAAGGGCCAGTGCTCGAGATTTTCCTGAAACCTGAGCAAGTTGCGCGTGACGATGGGGTGAAGCGAGTCGGTAAACTGTTCCGGCAAGTCCTCACCCCGGGCTTTTATATAGTACCTGGCGGAGACGGATTCCTCGTGCACCGCGAAAAAGCGTTCCAGTGGATCTTTGATATTCGTACACAGGGGAATATTTGCCGTAAGCCTGTCTCCGGTGATCTGGTGGCGCTTGTCGTCCCGGAGGTTGACCGGCGCATTCGCAACCAGGGAGGCCGTGGGCAATTCACCCTTGTCTTGCAGGTACAGTCTCAGGGCACCGCCGATAACCGTCAGCACGAGATCGTTGAGTGTGGCATCGTCGATCGCACCTCTGAGTCTGCGCGCTGTCTCCAGGGGCACCGAACAGGATGTGACCACCCGGTAGGGCGACAGCTCGCCGTTGAAGATCGACCTGGGTATTGGAGGGTGCTTGCTGATTTCCCCGGTTTGTTCTCCTTTCTGAATGCGTCGATAGCCTTGCAGCAGGCTACTGAGCAAGCCAGGTAATCGAAACGCCCGTTTCAGGGAGTTTTGCGAGGCGTTGAGCAGCAGGGGCAGGGCGCCACTGCGTATCTCGCGCTTCAACGGCTGTGACAGATCGAGAGCTTCCGGCGGCGCCTCCGCAGTGGCAGTATGTATGGATGTAAACAGTGATTTCAGAGCCTCATCGTCCAGTGCGGCATAGTGCAGCTTCATCATCACCGCAAAGGAGCCCGCCGGTACGCCCTCCAGATCGTTCAGGCCTTCAATGACATAGACCTCCCACAGGGGGCGGCTGCGATCGAGGGCGCGGGAGTTGATGCGTGCCACCTGGATATAGAACTGGCGCCAATCGCCGGGTTCCGGCAGGGCGATGTGGCGTATGTGATATTCGATATCGAAATCCGGGTCATCGATCCAGTAGGGTTGATCCAGCCCCAGGGGCACCTCGACCAGGCGCTGCCGGAACAGGGGGACGTTGTATACCGCGCGCTCAAACAGGTTCATGATGTCCCTGAGTCGCACGGTTCCGCTGGGGGAGGTCGATGGATCGTAGAGGGTAACCGTGGCAATGTGCATCGGCAGGTTGGGATCTTCCGCGTAGAAGAATGCGCTATCGATACCGGACAATTGTTCCATACGACTCACCCTTTATGGCATATATTGAGATCAGGTAAATACTAGCGTGCTTCATGGTAAAAACTCAATGCTTCGGGATGATGAAACCTACACTACCTGGTGCGTAGTTGACCGGCAGGGCGGCTCCCACAATAATGATGCCGGTGAAAGAGATCGGTGGTGACGGGGCAGACATACAATAACGGGGAGAGCTTCACAATGCGGCGATGGAACGGCTGGGGCGACGAGGCCAATAGTTATGAGGTCAAACCCAATGCGATAGCGTTTATCCGCGACAAGCTCGGCCCCGGCCGGTGCCTGCCCCAGGCCGAATTGGCCGATGTTCTGGCCCGTGTGCCGCCCAGTCGACTGGCAGACCACCCCCTGTTACAGCGTGACCCCGAGGCGCGGGTGCGCCACGCAAGGGGGCAAAGCCTGCCGGACTGGCTGGCGATGCGCAGCGGCGAATTTTGTAATTTCCCCGATGCGGTGGCTTTCCCCGAGTCGGCTGTCGAGGTGCGGGAGCTATTGCGCCACGCACAGGAGGTCGATGCGCTGGTCATTCCCTACGGCGGCGGCACCTCCGTGGTGGGGCATATCAATCCTCCCGCCAGCGAGCGGCCGGTGCTGACGATTGATATGAGTCGTATGAGCCAGTTGCTGGATCTCGATGAGCGCAGTCGACTCGCCACCTTTGGCGCCGGAGTCGCCGGGCCGGATCTCGAGGCGCAGCTGCGAGCACGGGGTTATACCCTGGGCCATTTCCCCCAGTCCTTTGAACTTGCCACCCTGGGTGGCTGGATCGCCAGTCGTTCCAGCGGCCAGCAATCGCTTCACTACGGTCGTATCGAGCAATTATTTGCCGGTGGCACCATGGAGAGCCCTGGCGGAAGCCTCGAGATTCCCACCTTTCCCGCCTCCTCAGCGGGGCTGGATATGCGGGAGGTCGTGTTGGGTTCCGAGGGGCGTATGGGCATCATTACCGAGGCCCGGGTGCGGGTGCGTCGCTTGCCGGAATACGAGTCATTCCGGGTCGCCTTCCTGCCGGATTGGGATAGCGCTCGCGATCTGGTGCGGGAAATCATCCAGCGGGATGAGCCGCTGAGCATGTTGCGCCTCAGTAATGCCGTGGAAACGGCCACGCAATTGGTGCTTGCAGGGCACCCACGCCAGGTCGCATTGTTGCATAAATATTTGGCGATTCGCGGTGTGGGCCAGGGCAAATGCATGCTCACCTACGGTGTCACCGGTAATCGGTCCCGCTGTAAGAGCACACTGCGCTCGGTGGGTGCGATGATTCGGCGCGCGGGAGGTGTCAGTGGTGGCGCCGGACTGGGAGAAAAATGGCGACAGAGTCGTTTTCGTACCCCCTACCTGCGGGAGACCTTGTGGCAAATGGGTTATGTGGTGGATACGGTGGAAACCGCTTGCGACTGGCCCTATGTCAACGGCATGGTGGATACGATCGAGGGTGCCCTCATGCAGGCCTCAGCGCCTGCTCCCATTCATGTCTTTACCCATCTGTCCCATGTCTACCGCCAGGGGTCCAGCGTCTATACCACTTACCTGTTCCCCATGGCCGATAGCTACGACGCCACCCTGGAGCGATGGCGCAAGCTGAAGAACGGCGCCTCGGCGGCCATTGTCGGACAGCGTGGGACCATCAGCCACCAGCACGGCGTGGGTGCGGATCACGCCCCGTGGCTGGTGGCGGAAAAAGGCGAAATGGGCCTGGGTGCAATCGATGCGCTTTGTCATTATTTTGATCCCGACCAGCGCATGAACGCCGGCAAGTTATTACCCGTTGACGGTTCCGATGATGTTGTCGATGGGCCCGAATCGCGATGAACACACTACCTTCAAACGGCGGGTCGAGTGATCGACAACAGACATGGGATCGCCTGGTGGGCGGTGAGCGCTGGGATATGATTGTGGTAGGCGGCGGCATCATCGGTGCGGCCGTGTTGCGCGAGGCGACCCGTGCGGGCCTGAAAGCCTTATTGCTGGAGCAAAATGATTTCAGCTCGGGCACCTCCAGTCGCTCCTCCAAAATGGTGCATGGCGGCTTGCGCTATATCGCCTCGGGGGATTTTCGTATCACCCGCGACTCGGTCCATGAAAGGCAGCGCTTGCTACAACAGGCGCCGGGCTTGGTTGAACCACTGCGCTATTTATTCGCCAATCGCAAGGGCGTGTATCCGGGTCGTTGGTTGTTCACCGCGCTGTTGCTGATCTACGATTTATTCGCGCGGAAAATCAACCATCGTTTCCTGGGTGTGGACGATGTTTTCTTACAGGCGCCGCACTGGTCGGAACAGGGTATGACCGGCGCCTGCCAGTATACGGACGCAGCCACTGACGATGCACGCCTGGTGTTGCGGGTGCTGCAAGAGGCCGTCACAGACGGCGCCCAGGCACTCAATTATTGCAGTGTGCAGGAGTTACAGCAGGAAAACGACCGGGTGACCGGCATCATCGCACACAATAGCGAGAACGGCGAAAGTCTGGCAATCGAAGCGGCGGTGGTGATCAATGCCACCGGCGCCTGGGCCGACCAGTTGCGAGCGCAGGTCGGCGGCGAGCCGCGGGTACGCCCGCTGCGCGGTAGCCACCTGGTGTTTTCGTCCTGGCGTTTTCCGGTTTACCAGTCGATCACCCTGATGCATCCGGCGGACAAACGGCCGGTGTTTATCTTTCCCTGGGAGGGGGTCACCGTGGTCGGCACCACCGATATCGATCACGCCGAGGATCTGGCGCAGGAGCCCCATATCACCCGTGAGGAAATCGATTACCTGTTTCTCGCCATCGACAGTGAGTTCTCCTCATTGGGCATAGAGGAGTCGGACGTGATTTCCTGCTATGCGGGTATTCGGCCGGTCATCGGCACCGGCGCACTCAATCCCTCGGCCGAAAAACGCGACCACTGTGTATGGGACGACCGCGGTATGATTACCGTCACCGGCGGTAAACTGACGACCTTCCGGCTGATTGCGCTGGATGTGCTCGAAGCCGCCGCGCAATACCTGCCCGGGCTGGAAGCGAACCGGGAGCAAGAGCGGATATTTACCGAGGCGGCGATGCCGGAATCCCTCAGCACAAAACTGGGCGAGGACCAGCGCCGTCGTTTACTGGGGCGATACGGGGAGGCTATTGTTCCATGGGTAGAGGCCGCGGAGCCGGAACAACTGGAGCTTATTCCCGGCACCCGGACTCTCTGGCTGGAATTGCAATGGGCGGCAGCTAACGAGTCGGTTGCCCACCTCGATGATTTGCTGTTGCGCCGCACCCGGATAGGCTTGTTGGTCGCCGATGGCGCAGTACGCCATATGGATCGTATACGCGGCTTATGCCAACCGTTATTGCAATGGGATGACCAGCGATGGCAGCGGGAACTCGAGCGTTACCTGTCGATCTGGCGTGCCAGTTATAGTTTGCAGCCTGTCCAGGGTCACAACTGAGGTCGCACCATTGAACCAGGATGCCAACAAGGATGACGCTCTGTTGCTCGCTATCGATAGCGGTACGCAAAGTGTTCGGGCCCTGGTGTTCGACCTGCAGGGTAAACTGGTCGCCAAAAGCAAAATAGAACTGGAGCCCTATACCTCCCCCGAACCCGGCTGGGCAGAGCAAGAGGTAGACTATTATTGGCGCAATTTATGTGAGGCCTGTCGGCAGTTGTGGCCGATGATCGGCGCGGACAAGCAACGAATAGCGGGTATGGCCCTGACCAGCCAGCGGGCCACCCTGGTCAACCTCGACCGGCAGGGTAAACCGTTGCGCCCCGCGATCAGTTGGCTGGATCAAAGGCGCGCCCACGACCTGCCGCCGATTGGCATGGGCTGGGATGCCCTGTTCAAGCTACTGGGGCAGAGTGGCCAGGTGAATCATTTTCGCAGCCAGGCGGAAAGCAACTGGTTGCGAACCCGGCAACCGGACATCTGGGAAAAGACCGATAAGTTCCTTTTTCTCTCCGGGTATTTGCATTATCGCCTGTGCGGGGACTATGTTGATTCGGTTGCCGCCCAGGTGGGCTATGTGCCGTTTGCTTATCGCCGGCAACGCTGGTCGCCGCCCTGGGATTGGAAGTGGCGCGCCACCGGTATAGCGCGCAGTCAATTGCCGAAGCTGGTGCCGGCAGGGTCTGCCCTGGGTGTGGTGAGCGAAGACGCCGCGCAGGCGAGTGGGCTACCGGCCGGCTTGCCGATTATCGCGGCGGCGGCGGACAAAGCCTGTGAAATTCTCGGCTCCGGTTGTTTCACTCCCGACCAGGGCGCCATCAGTTACGGCACCACGGCAACCATCAATACCACCAGTGACAAGTACATCGAGGCAGTGCGTTTTTTGCCCGCCTATCCCTCTGCAATACCGGGTGCGTACTGTACCGAGATCCAGATTTTTCGTGGTTTCTGGTTGGTGAACTGGTTTGTGCAGCAATTCGGTATGGCGGAAGTGTTTGAGGCGGAGCAAACCGGCGTGGCGGCGGAGACCCTGCTCGACCGTTTGATTGCCGATGTGCCGCCCGGATGTATGGGCCTGATGTTACAGCCCTACTGGAGTCCCGGGGTAAAACTGCCGGGCCCCGAGGCCAAGGGTGCAATCATCGGTTTTGGCGATATCCATGGTCGCGCCCATGTTTATCGGGCGATGCTCGAGGGGCTCGCCTACGGTTTGCGCGAGGGGGCGGAGCGAATCGAGAAACGCTCTGGTGTAAAACTTAAAACCCTTCGGGTTTCCGGTGGCGGTTCGCAAAGCGACCGCATGATGCAGATTACCGCCGATGTATTCGGCTTGCCCGCCGAGCGCCCCCATACCTACGAGACCTCCGGTCTTGGCGCCGCGATCGATGCGGCTGTCGGACTCGGCTTCCACCCGGATTTTCCCACGGCCATTCGCACGATGAGTCATCCCGGCGATGTATTTGAACCCAACGACAAGGCTCACGCGCTGTATGACCAGCTTTACCGCCAGGTCTATCTCAAACTCTATGGTCGCCTGTCACCCCTCTACCACTCGATTGCGGATATCACCGGTTATCCGGCGAACTGAACCCGTTCAAGTAGCCCGGTCCGAAAAAGGCGAAATAGGGGCCGGAGGGGAATGGCAGATACGCGCCAGAACAGTACTGGTTACCTCGGTCGGAATGTACAACGACACCGGTTGGCATGCGACGACGCCACAGGCCCATCTGTAGCGCATCGCAAGTCAATTGCGCGGTCATACGTTCCGACATGGCCCGCCCCAGCACTGTACAGTTACTGTCAATTAATGCTGCTCGAAAACTACTGGTGCCCCAGTCAACTGCGATGAATTGGCCCCCGCTCATGGAATAAAACCGATTTCTGCCGCGCCCACCGTCAATTCCCCGAGAGCTGCCTCGGTGCGCACAAGCTTGATATATCGTGTTTTCACCGATTTCTCGAAATAATGTGTGCGTTGGCTGGGGTCATTGACCAGGTTGCCAAACTCAAAGGCCTCCAGGTCACGCCAGTTCTCTCCATCGTCGCTAAGCTGCAGTTGCCCCGAAATAATCAACCCTTCACCGGGTGACAGCCCGCGGGGCGGTGTATAAACGAATGCGGACAATGTTTGTATTTTACCCAGGTCAATGGCCAGAAATTGCTCCAGCGGGTCTCCAGCTGTGGTTTGCCAAAGCGTGTCAGGGTTATTGTCCAGCGCTCTGGACGCCACCCTGCTGTCACGCCCGAGTTTGTACCAGCTACCCTTCTGCGCACTGCTCACGGCCACTACTTTCCAGTGTTTCTTTGTAATGCCAAAGGTGTGCACACTCAAAGCACTGGCAGACTCATCCCAAAAAGCCCTGGCCTTTACCGTACCACCATTATATTCAAAGGGTGCTTTATACAGCGGTGAGTTAGTCGTGGGATCACTGCCATCCGTCGTATAGTGAATGTGCATTTCAGGCGGTTTTTTTGCCGGTTTAAGTAGGTTTTTTCGAGGCTTCCAGCCAAAACGATGCTTGACCAGGGCAATTTCAACCTTGCCCCTGCCACCTCTGGTAATGGAGACCGGCGGGGGCCGCTCGCGATAATAGTGGGCAGATACCGACATGACTGTTGCCTGCAGGCGGCTTTGGGTAATACGCAGTCGCAACTTGTCTGTGGTAATGCTGGGGAAACGCAGAATTTTTTTATACCCGACCGTTGTGCCCTGAGCAACCTGCTGCCATTGCCCGGATACCCAGGCATCAAGCGCGTGTTCCTCAATGCGTTGGCCGTGCGTGGCTATGGCTTCTTGCAGCATAAAGCGGTTTATCAGCTGCGCTGCGCCCAGCACCATTTCAAAGCTGCGCTGATCATCGCCAGTCTGCCAAAAACTCGTATCGTCGGCGTCCAGCACTGCTGCAGGTGCCCTTGCACCCTCCAGTAAATTACTGCCATAGGTTTCGCGAATTCGGGCGCCGACCTCCAGTAGTGAATCTACATCACGCTTGGAAAAATGCCCCCTGGTGTTCGGTGGTATATTAAGCAGAAGGACACCGTTGCCCCCTACACTGCGTTCATAAATGTCAAACACATCATCGGCACTGCGTACTTGCTGGTGGGTATCGTCGCGAAAAAACCAGCCGTGGCGAATAGACGTATCAACTTCTGCAACCGTGTAAGCCAGCCGTTTGGGCTGGTACATTTCCCCAAGAGCCTTGTATTCCTTGTCATATAAACGTTGCCGGGAACCCAGATCTTCTGCGGTCCGGTCGATGTTTTCTGCACCCGCCTGCATGGGAATAACACTCCACTCGGTGGCACGAATATCGCCAGATTCATTACCCACCCAGCGCACATCGGGGCCACCAAAAATGACGGCCTCCGGTGCCAGTTCCCGAATCATGCTGTACCAGTCATCGCGAATATAGGTTTGCCCACCCTTTTTCTTGGGGTGCGCACCATCGAACCAGACCTCATGTATGGGGCCATACTCCGTCAGCAATTCAAATAGCTGACTCATAAAATACTCGTTGTAGTCGTCTGCCTGCACTTTGAAAGTACGGGTGTCCGCGAAGGGCCTCCCCGCAACCGGCTTTGGTATCGTGCGCTCGCTGTAGCTGCTCAGGTTGCCGTACAAACCCGCGGGGGACTCCATCTGGTACAGGTCCGCCGGAGACAGGTACACGCCAATTTTCAGCCCCTGGGCCCTACAGGACTTCACCAGGTCGCGTAAAATATCGCCATTGCCCTCCTCCAGGGGCGATGACATAACCCCGTGTTGGGTATAGCGGCTTTGCCACAACACAAACCCATCATGGTGTTTAACCGTGATGACAACCATTTTCATGCCCGCCCGCGCCATGGTGTCACACCACTGGTCCGTATCCAGGTCGGTGGGATTGAATACCTGCGGATCCTCTTTTCCCGTGCCCCACTCTCTGCCGGTGAAAGTATTTGGGCCAAAATGGATAAAGCCACTGAACTCCCGCTGCTGGTAGGCCAATTGCCTGGCGCTGGGCACTACATTGGCCGCTTTCTCAAGGATGCTCTCAGGACTGTCGCCTGGCTCAATCTGCTGGAAGTTAGCGGGTGCTATTTCAGCCATCAGCGGCATACAGAATGCGCCTAAAGCAGCGGCTTTCAAAAATCTATTCATTTGACTTTTCTCTTTTCAAAAAAGTACCAAGTAAGGACAGAACGAAGCGTACTGCCCAGATCATCATTGCCCAGCGGAATTAGGGTTGATTTTCATCACATGGCAAACCGTTCTATCTTCGCCAAACATATTCCAGCCACTGGGGCCGTAGAGGTATGCGGGCTCAGCGTCAATCATCAATACTTTGGGGCGCTCCATTTTCGGGTCGGCACCATAAATTTTTACCAGTTTTTCACGATCATAGCCACCGTAGTAAGTGTCCAGGCGATCATAGCCAAGCCTGGCATCTGCCAGATCAAATTTAATCCCGTCCGGGGATTTCCACAGGGTACCGCCACCGACAATCCCGGTGTTCTCACCGTGGTTGTCCGTGGTCAGAAGATAAAAATTGCCCTTATAGTGGAATGCAGTGCCATCTTCGAGTATGCCGTCATTACTGGTGACCGGGCTCTCGGTGAGGGTATAGGGGCCCTCGAGTTCTGTCGCGGTGGCCAGACCATAGGTTAACGCTCCATTGGCACGGGTCTTGAAGTACAGGTAGTACTTGCCATCCGCTGCCACAAAGGCGGGGTTGGCCACGCCGTTTTCAGAACCAAAGTTCCACAGGTCAACATTCCCGGAGTGCAGAACCCGCCCGTCATCTCCAGCCTTCTTCCAGGGTCCGTACGGAGAGCTGGCAATAAGCAGACCAATACTCTGGTTCGATGGGTGCGGCGGCGATCGATAATCGGTATTGGCAACATAAAACAGGGCATACTTATCACCCACTTTCTTCACTTCCGGATTATGGGGAGCGAAGGTATCCCAACCCGGCTGACCGCTGCCCTGAACGACAATATCGGAAAAGGAAAAAGGCCCCTCTGGGCTGTCGGCAACATAGTGGGCAATTTCAGAAGATTTACGCCATGCCGGGTCGACATTTTTTTCCGGCCAGCGGGCCACAAACAAATGCGTTTTGCCACTGTCGTCCTGCACCGGCGCACAACCCCAAATAGTGTAGTCGGGGTCACGGACGGCAACGCCCTTCCACTGCAGGCCGCTGGAGATAAACGAGCTCTCAGCGACCGGGGGAAAACTCTGGCATGCACTCAGGCTAACAGTACACAGGAGAAGCAGTGCGGGGCATGAAAACACACGTTTACGGGCAGAATATGGCTTCGTTTGCATTAATGTTCCCGTTATCGGTTTAAAACTGGCGTTAGTCGAAGGATAGGCCGATTCAGGATTGCGAACGGCAACATTCGCTATCAGTTGAAGACACCTTACCGCGACGGGACTACCCACGTCATATTCGAGCGGGGCGGCCCTCCGTCGCTGGACTTCATTGCCAAGCTGGCTGCCCTGGTACCCAAGCCACGCGTAAATCTTACTCGTTTTCATGGGGTGTTCGCTCGGGGCGGCCTCCCGCCTAACAGCAGATTTCGTGTGCATGTCACGCCGGCTAAAAGGAGTAGGGGACGCAAGCGGCATCAGCCCACCGGAGACAACTGGCTGGACAAGACGCCGGCCGAGCGCCATGCGTCGATGACCGGTTTTTACTCCTGCAAAACCGGCATACATGCCATCCATGGCAATAACCTGGATGCAGCGTCTGAAGCGGGTGTTCAATTGGGCCGCATCCGGATCGATATTGAGACCTGCGAGCGCTGTGCGGGGCAGGTCAAGATCATCGTCGAGGCGTCGAACCGCTGCATTCGACCACAGGGATGTGGGAGGTAGAGCAATGCCGGGAGCAATTGCCGAGAAGACCCAGTGGTCATCGAGAGGATTCTGGCGCATTTGAAGAATAAAGCGCCCTCTA